>NZ_JBEYXJ010000108.1:0-28138 GCF_040645015.1 Streptomyces sp. NPDC046881
GGCCGGCCATGCCGCCCAACAGCCCACGCCCTGAGCACGGAGGCTCGCACACCCATGACCACGACACACGACGAAACGACAGTCGTCATCATCGGAGCCGGCGTCGCCGGCCTGACTCTTGGCAACTTTCTGCTGCGCAACGGCATCGACTGCATCGTGCTGGAGAAGCACCCCCGCTCCTACGTCGAGAAGCGCCAGCGCGCCGGGACCATCGACACCTTCGGAGTGCGCATGTTCCGCGAGTGGGGCCTGGAGGAAGTCCTGGCGGGCGACCCGATCCCGCACAGCGAGGGCGGCTTCTACATCGACGGCCACGCGATGCCGATCGACGTGGACGACAACAACGAGAGCCTGTACTGCCCGCAGCAGGTCCTCGTGCGCAACCTCACCGAGCTGTTCCTGCGCGAGGGAGGCGACCTGCGCTACGAAGCCGCCGACGTCACCCTGGTCAACATCACCGAGGGCCGCCCCGTCGTGCGCTACCGGGATGCCGACGGTACGGCGCGGGCTGTCGACTGCGACTTCATCGCCGGCTGCGACGGCTTCCACGGCGTCTCGCGCCGCAGCATTCCCTCCTCCGCCCTGACCGAGTACTCCCACGCGTACGGCTACTCCTGGCTCAGCGTCCTGGCCGCCACCCCGACCCGCCCGTCCGGCATGGCCATCCACGAACTGGGCCTGGCCGGCATGATCCCCCGCGGCCCGGAGGCCAGCCGCATCTACCTCCAGTGCGCGGTCGACGACACCCCCGAGCAGTGGCCGGACGAGCGCATCTGGAGCGAGCTGGAGGCCCGCTTCGGCACCCCGCCCTCGCGCGGCGAGATCCTGTCCAAGCAGATCGTGCCCCTGCGCAGCGTGGTCTTCGCCCCGATGAGCTACGGCAAGCTCTACCTCCTGGGCGACGCCGCCCACATCGTCCCGCCGATGAGCGCCAAGGGCATACACCTGGCCCTGCACGACACCCAGGTCTTCGCCCGAGCCGTGATCCGCCAGGCGAAGGAGGGTGACTCCAGCCTCCTCGACAGCTACTCGGAGACCTGCCTGCCGCACATCTGGAACTACCAGGCGTTCGCGATGTGGATCACCGACACCATGCACAATGCCGGATTCACCGGCTTCGAGGGTGAGTTCAAGAAGCAGATCGCCCGCGCCGAGCTCCAGCGCCAGTTCGCCTCGGAATCGGCGAACAAGCTGTTCAGCGAACTCACCGCCGGAACCAACTAGTCCGCACCTCCTCCTCGATCATGCTGTGTCGTCGTCGTCCAATTCCGCAGCCTCCGGATCGCGGCTCAGGCATGATCGAGGCGCGGGCGCGCAGCAGTCGCTGCCGCGGTCGTGATTCTTGCCGAGGCGGTCCCGGCGTGGGCAGCGTCGTAGCCGGTGACGAGCCAGGCTTGGACGCCGCTGGGGAAGAGGACCTGGTGGACGGGGCCGGCCTCGCGCATCCGCTCATGCAGGGGGTAGGGGTTGCTCTTGTACGGGCAGCCCATCAGCGGTCATTGCGGTGGGTACGGCGTTGACCCGCACATAGCGCAGCTCCCGGTCGAACAGGGCCAGGCCGATCGGCGACTGAGCGAACAGCCCGTCCAAGGCTGCCAGCGAGTCCCTCATCCGCCCCACGGCGCAGGTCTCGGCTGCAATGACCAGCGCGCCGGGCAGCCCCGCGGGGTGTCGTGTGGATACGGAGTCCGGGAGCGAGCGGGGTGCGGCGCCCGGGGCGCGGTGGTGGTCACCGCTCCCCGGGCCGATGACGCGAACCGTGGGCTGACGGCCGGCAACGAGCGCAAGCGGACTCGCACGGGCCGGACATGAGGCGGCCCCGGCGCCCGCAGGGTGCCGGGCCGGGGCTGGGTGGGTGGAGTGTGGGGTGCGGGTCAGGTCCGGTTACAGGTGGTCGGGCACGACGCGCGCCGTGCGGCAGAACCGGCGCCGCGACCCTCGTCGGGGGGAAGGAACTCGCCGCCGGTCGGTGTCACCCACAGGCGTTCCCATCCAGCGGCGGTCAGGGTGTTGCGGGCGGCCTGCATGAGCCGCACCCATGCGGCGCGCCGGTCGTTGTGCTGCGGCAGGGGCGGGGGAAGTTCCTCCAGGCCGTTGACGACGGGAGCGACGAGTGTGTGCTCCGGAGAGTCCTGCGCAGGTCGGACCCGCAGGCCGGTGGCATCGGTGCCGGTGTCGGTTTCGGTGTCGAGGACGCTGAGCCCGGCGGCGGCAAGGACGGCGGCCGCGCGGCGGTGGACGTCGGGCAGGGCAGGCGTGAGCATGGCGGGCTCCAGGGCCGGGGCGGGAGATGTCAGGCACAGAGGGCCGGGGTGGCGGCTGTAGCGGGGTGGAAGAACGCGTCACCGACCAGGCGGGAGTGGAGGGTGATGATGCCGGTGGGCAGTTCCAGGTGGACGCTCACGGTGCGGGTAAGGGTGGCCTGCCAGGCCAGCTGACGCAGCCACGGGCCGGTTACCGGGTCCTGGGTGAACGTGTCGCCGATGAGGTGGGAGCTGATGCAGTGGCCGTGGGTGATCAGGTTCGTCTCCCCGGCGGTGAGCCGGTGAACCAGAGCGAAGTGCCTGCCGGGCTGGTGCCGGGTGTGCCACCAGCCGGTGACCGTGCGGTCGGGCAGGCTCAGGCCGGCCGGCCAGGGACGATCCACCGGCCGTCGTGACGCATCCACTCGTTGCCCAGCGGGCAGCTGACGCTGTTGCCGTCGCGGAAGGGCGGCAGCGTGGTCTGCGCCCGGCCGGTGCGGGCGAGGGGGAAGAAGTCGGCGGCCATGATGCGGGGGCCGTCGTAGAGGGCCGGGCAGGCGGGCGCGGGTACCGGCGCGGCGAGGGGGCGGCGGACGGCAGTCAGCGAGCGGGTGGGAACGGACGCGGGCATGGCAACTCCAGGGCAGGGGTGGCGGGAAGAGTGCGAGAACGCGACCGGCCCGGCGCTTCGCCGGTCAGAGGCTCGACCGCCCCCGGGCCAGTGGCCTGGGGTGGGAGCTGCGCCCTCGACGCCCCGCACACTGACCCGGGAGCAGCCAATCCACGCAACCCCCTCTGACAACCCCCGGCCACAAGCAGCACCCGGACGGCAACACGGAAACGGCCCGCCTCGGCAAGTGCCGGAGGGTGGGCCGCAAGACGATGCGGGTGCGGGACGCGGGTCAGGACGGCGGCAGCAAGGGGGGGTGGTGTCGGGTCCCGGACGGCCCGACCGCAGGATGCAGGACGGGCGTTGCGCTTGGAGCGGGCTGTAGGGAGCTGGGTTGGCGGCGGCGTGCGACGGGCCGCCCCCGGGGGGGGTGCCGGGGCGGGCCATCAGCGCGAGGTGTGCCGGTCAGGCGATGAGCTCGCCGTCTTCGAAGCGGGCGGTGGCGGGGATGTCCCAGCCGGGCAGGAGACCGGTCACCACCGTGCCAGGAGCGCCGGGCACCGTGCGGACCTGCACGCCGGGGTCGAGGGCCTTGACGGCGGTCATGAACGGCGGGTGCTGCGTCACTCCCAACGCGGCGTGCGGCATGGGGATCGTCACGTGCTGCGTGCTGGTGTAACCCAGCCGTAAAACGGCGCGAGTTCGGGCGCGTGGATGAGGGTGGCCAGCCGGCAACCGGTGCTGCGGGCCTGGTTCTCCGCCGCGGTGAGCAGCGTGCGGGCGATGACGTCGGCGGTGGGCAGGTCCCGGGCAGCATGCCGCGCTGGAGCGCGATGGCCAGCTCTACCTGCGAGCGCTGCAGCTCGGCACGCTCACGCGCCTGGGCGGTCAGTGCGCCGAGCCTGGCGAGCAGCTCGTCGCCGTCCTCCGGCGGACGCGTGCGGGACATGGATCACTCCGGCAGGACTTGTGCCCGTGGACAGGGCAAGGCCCCGATTTTTGGGCAAAACCCCATATTCTGCTTTTAAAGGATGATAGCGAGGCAAAGGGGCGGACCGACATCCGTGCGGGCGGAGCGCCCTCGGCTCACGTCCGCGGCGTCGGCCGCTTCGCCTCGTTGAGGATGCGGCCGCGCTCCAGGAACCGCACCCCGCGCTCGCGCAGGACCCGGTCGACCTCGTGCGGCTTGCGGCCGGAGGAGAGCATCCGGGCGGCCTCGGCGACGAGGTCGTCGGACGCGGGCGGGCCGGACGGCGCGGACGGCCGCGACGGGGTGGACGGGCGCGGCGCGGCCGGCGGATGTGACGGCTCGGCCTCGCCCCGCTTCGTGCGCCGGCCCTTGCGCGTGGCCAGCAAGTAGCCGCCGACGAGCCAACAGCCCGTGAGGATGCCGACGAACTTGACGGCGTCCAGGGCGGGCGGCCCGGTGTAGGTCTTCTCGTCGCCGAGGGAGCCCAGCGGGGCCAGCAGCAGGGTGACGCCGAACCACACCCGCAGGGCGCGCTGCCAGAAGGGCCGCTCGGGCGGGGCCGAGGCGCGCACCGAGACGGAAGGGCGGGCGACCGGCGCCGGGGCCGCGGGCTGCGCGACGGCCCGGCGCTGGACACGCCGGGCGATGTCGTTGGCCGGGGTCATCGCACCGTCGAGGCCGTACCGGAACAGGGCGATGTCCCATTCCGCCGCATAGGTGAGGGCGGACTGGGTGTAGTCGCTGCCGGTGAAGAAGATCAGCTCGGCGGTGGAGCCCCGGGGCCGTGCGCCGACGAAGCGCTGCAGTTCGGGGCGTCCGACCTGGGCGGCCTGGTACTTCACCTGCCCGAGCGCGCCCCGCGCCCGTACGTCGACGCCCGCGTCGGGGCCGCCGGGCCGCGCGGTGGCGTCGGCGTACCCCCAGTACCGCATCCAGCGGGCCGCGTTGTGCTCGGCCCGTTGCCATGACGAGATCTGCGTCGGCTGCGGCACAGCCCTGTCCGTCGCCCCGCTCATGCGGTCCCTCCCCTGCCCCGGTGGCCGGGTCATGGTACGGCGCGTCGGCAAGGCCGCCACCAGGCGGTACGGCGTTCTGCCCGGCGAGGACGATGACACCGAGACCCGTGCAGACGGCGCCGACGCCCCCCTCCTGCGCGACCCGCGTACGCCTGATGTGAAGGTGCGGGGGTAAACAGGCTTGGATACGGGGCAAGGGCGGGCGGCATGGAACAGACAGCAGACGGCGAGGACAAGTCCTCGCGGCTCGGAGACGTCCTATCGGTGTCCGGGGCGTTCGAGGGGCAGCGAAGACATCGCCGCCGCCCGTGACCTCGCCCGTGGATTCCTCACCGACGTCCAAGCCGTGCACGGGTTGCCTGTGTCCCAACGCGCGATGGGCATGGTGCAGCTCGTGGTCAGCGAGCTGGTCACCAACGCCCGCAAGTACGCACCCGGCCCCTGCCTGCTCACCCTGGAGATCAACGGCGGCGCCATCGAGGTGACCGTCTGGGACAGCAACCCGACCCCGCCCGCGATCCTCGCGCCCGACCCGACCCGGATCGGCCAGCACGGGCTGGAGATCGTGATGGCCGTCGGGCAGAGCTTCGCCATCCACCGTGCGCCGGTGGGCAAGCGGATCACCACGGCAATCGTGCTGGCCGACGATCCCGGCGGAGACCCCGCCGGCCGCCAGCTGTGACGGCGTGAGACCCGACGGACCTGCACGCGAACCCGGTCACGCACCGGCAGCTGACCCCTCCGCCAGAACCACGATGCCGTGTGCGTCCGGCGACTCCACTACCGTGTGCCCGCACTGGACAGCAGGCCCGCCACTGCGGCCCGCACCGCCATCCGGATCCCGTCGCCGGACGCCGCACGCTGATCGGCCGCCAGCGCGGTGAACCCGTGCGACGCCATCCAGCTCACCAGCACGCCCATGGGCGTCTCGCCCACCTTCAGCCCCAGTGCGGTGTCGTCCGCCTCATCCACGACGTGGAAGCCCGCCAGCTTCAGGGCACGGCATACCCGTCCAGCGAGCTCGGGATAGAAGGACGCCGTTCGCCTCGCCTTCCCCAAGAAAACCGGATCATGCCAGCTACCGCGGACCGGTTGAGGCAGCCCGCACCTCGCCAGATCCCTGAGAGCCTGTCTCTCGGTGAGGGTCACGTGGTGTCGGTTTTGAGTGAGAACGAGTTCTGGCAGCAAAGCGGCGGCCGAAGGTGCCCGCCCGGACCGTTTCCGATCTTGCTCCGGGAAAGGGTCGTTTATGAGAATCACCCCGCGTGCGGCTCTGGCCCTCACCGCCCGGCGTGGAAAGATCATCCACGGAGGGCAGACACAGCCCCGGTCGCCCGTTCGGTGCCCGCACGTGGGGCGATGAGGGGGAGCGCAGTGCTGCCCGGTGCCGTCGCCGGGTTTCACCGGGCAGCACTGCGCGTCGTCATCGGTGGTGATCCTTCGAGGTGCCACCCGGATGGCCTTCGCACACTCGTTGCGCTTAGGCTTTCCGCTGGCCCGCGTCGCGCCCGGTGGCTGCGGGAGGTCAAGGAGGGTGGAAAGCCGATGCCCGTGCAGGCTTCGGCATCCGAGGACGGCGTTCCTGGCAAGCGCCTGCATCTGGTGCCCGACGAGGTCGTCGAGGCCGGCCGGATGGAAGCGGTGCGCCGCTACGACATCCTCGACACCCCGCCCGACGGGGCGTTCGACCGGGTGGCTGCGCTGGCAGCTCGCCTGTTCGACGTCCCCGTGGCGACGGTGACGATCGTGGACGAGGACCGGATCTGGTTCAAGGCCGCGCACGGCCTGGACGGGGTCAGTGAGATCGGCCGGGATCCGGGCCTGTGCGGCTCGGCGGTGCTGCGCGACGATGCCCTGGTGATCCCCGACACCCTGCTCGACGACGTCGCCTGCGGCAACCCGCTGGTCACCGGTCCACTGGGGGTTCGGTTCTACGCCGCCGCTCCGATCACCACCGCGGACGGGCACAAGCTGGGCACCGTCAACGTCCTGGACACCAAGCCCCGCTCCATCACCTCCGAACAGACTGCCACCCTGACCGATCTGGCGGCGATCGTGATGGACGAGATGGAGCTGCGCCTGTCCGCGCTGCGCACCGTGCGCCAGGAGCAGCGGGCCGCCGAGGCGGAGCGGGCGGCCCGGGAGCAGGCGGAGAGGGACAAGGCGGCGATCGCCTCCTTCGCCTCCACCTTGCAGCGCACTCTGCTGCCGCCGGCGCTGCCGACGGTGCCCGGCCTGGAGCTGGCCTGTCATTACCACACCGCGTCCGTGCACGACGTGGGCGGCGACTTCTACGACGTCTTCCCCCTGCCCGCCGGGAAGTGGGGACTGTTCCTGGGGGACGTGTGCGGCAAGGGCGCCGAGGCGGCCACTATCACCTCCCTGGCCCGCTACACCCTGCGGGCCTCCGCCCAGCACACAGACGACCCCGTCGCGGTACTTGAGGCCCTGAACAGCGCCCTGCTGGCCGACGTGTGGGCGGGCAGCCGGTTCTGCACAGCTTTCTTCGCCACCCTGACCCCTGACGCGGCCGGGGGCTTCACCGTGGAGCTGGCCACCGGTGGGCACCCCCCGGCCTACCACCTCAGCCCCGCCCCGCCCGAAGCCGGCCCCGCCACGCGCGTGCGGGTGGAAGCGGTCCGCCCCGAGGGCGGCATGCTCATCGGGGCCTTCCCCGGCGCCCGCTTCGCCTCCACCACCCTTCACCTCGCCCCCGGCCAGGCCCTGCTCCTCTACACCGACGGCCTGACCGAGGCGCACACCAGCACCGGCGCCATGCTCGGTGACGAGGGCCTGACGGCCTTCCTCACCGCTCGTCCCGCCTCGTGCGGGGCGGCGCAGTTGGTCCAGGACACCGTTGGTCTGCTGGACGCCCTGCCCGACGGCGCGAGTGACGACGTCGCCCTGCTGGCTCTGTCGGTCCCCGCTCCCGACCAGGCCGCCGCGACGGGGGCCGCATCCACCGCCCACACCACCGCCGCGCCCGCCGGCGAGGAGCACTGACGGCCATGACCGACGACATCGAGCTGGCCCTGACCGCCACCCCCGGTCCCGCAGCGGTCGCCACCGTCACCGGCGAGATCGACCTGCATACCGCACCCGGCTTGCGTACCCGCGCGCTGGAGCTGATCGACCAGGGCCACCACCACTTGATCCTGGACCTGTCGGGTGTGGGCTTCTGTGACTCCGCCGGGCTCAGCGCACTGATCGGCATTTGGCACGGCGCCCAGGAAGCGGGCGGCTCCCTGGCCCTGGCCGCCGTCCCCGACCGGCTGATGCGCATGCTCACCCTCACCGGAGTGGACAGCCTCCTCCCCCATTACCCGAGCACCGCCGACGCGCTCAGCGCCCATCAAGGCGCCCCCGACACCGCCTGAACCGCTCCTTCGCCAGCCTCTCGCGTCGCTCCCCGGCCGGCAAAGCCGATGAACTGGTCGCGTTCGGCCGGGCCGGTGTGGAGGGTGTAGAGCTCTTCGAACTGATCGACGATCAGCCACGTCTCACCGTCAGTGTCCTTGGGTATCAGCCGCTGCTCGTGGACGCGCAGGGGGTGCTCCCCCGGGGTGAGGACGCGAACGGCGGCCGGCCGCGGACCGGGAGCCTGCGGACTGCGCAGGCGCGGGATGAGACCGGCACGGAGCAGAGAGGACTTGCCACTGCCCGACGGACCAAACACCGCAGTGAAGCGGCGGGAGCGGGTCAGTTCGAGCAGACGGCCGGTGAGCTGGTCGCGGCCGAAGAACAGGTCACAGTCGCCCGGTTCGAAACAGGCCAGCCCCCGATAGGGAGGCTCATCATCTTCGTCCGAGGCGCGCGGCTCCGCAGCCTCCTCCGCGGCTGCCTCACGCCACCGCTCCTCCCACTCCTGCACATCGCCGCTGCAGGCTCGCACGTACGCCAGCACCACAGGCAGAGTCGGCAGCCGCTCTCCCCCACTGCCTGCGACAGGGTGCTCGCCCCCTGCCCCGTGCGCTGCGCCATCACCCGGTAGGTCGGGCTCCCGGCCTCCGCACGGAGTTTGCGTAACTCGGCCGCGAACCGCGCCACCGGTCCCGCACTGGGATCGAGTGGGCTCTCAGGACGTCCTGCCATCGCCAGCTCACCCCTCATCCGCCCGCTTCCCCCGTGGACGCGGCACGATCACCCGGACGCAACGCACGTGTGCGATCACCAGACGCTACGCACGTGTGGAGAGAGGAGCAAACGACAGGCGTCTTCTTTGGTCAGCATCGCGCACCGTGGCCGTGACCTGCACCGTCGCCATTGATCAGAGTGTCGGATCGGGCTGTCCATTCAATCCAGCGGCCGCTGAACTCGACGACGTGGACGCAACGGAGGCACCAGGCCCTCAAGAAGGAGAGCCGCTCCGAGCGGGCGCAGAAAGGCAAGCATGTCCATCGCAACACGCAAGCTCATCGGCATCGGCATCGCCTCACTCACCCTCCTGGGCGGCACGACGAGCGGTGTGGCCGCCGCCACCGGGAACAGCCCGGCGAGCCACGCCGGCACCCCGTTCCGGGCGACGGTCGCGGTCGCGGCAGACTGCCCGAGCGGCTGGTTGTGCGTGTGGTCCGGCAGGAACTACTCCGGCCGGATGCAGAAGGTCCGGGACAACAACAGGGACCTGTCGCGGTACTCCGTCTTCAACGGCCGCGTGCTGTCGTTCTACAACCACGGCAAGAGCTGTGACGTGACGATCTACAGCGGGAAGAACTACCACGGACACTCGTACGTCATCGGCCGCGGCGCCAAGAACACTGCTCCCAGCGGGGCGAGCGCGCTCAGGATCCTCTCCAACAAGTGGGTCCACTGTCGCTGACCCCTTTGCCCTGCTGGGCATGCTGCCGGCCGGCGCGAGGGGGCCGGCCGGCAGCCCCCGCCAGGCGCATCACGGCACACAACACAACACGACTAACTGATCATTTCAGAATGAGTTCGGCATGACGGCGGATCCGCCATGCACGCTTCGAACCGGACGCCGCGGGTACTCCCCGCCGGGTACGACACACACGTATCGCCGGGAGGTACCTCATGGGCAAGCTGGGAGACATGGCGAACAAGGCCAAGGAGATGGCGAAGGCCCATCCGGACCAGGCCGACAAGGGTGTCGACAGTGTCGAGCGGATGGTCGACGAGCGTACGGGGGACAAGTACGACGCGCAGACCGACAAGGCCGCCGACGCCGTGCACCGTTCCTACGGCGGCGGCGAGGTGACGGACCGCTGAACCCGCGGCACCCGGAACCGGGCTCCGGCGTCGATCGCCGGGGCCCGGTCGTGTTCCGGGCGCGGAGCGACAGCTAGGACGGGCCGCGACCGCGCCGGCGCGGACCGCGTCCGGTCAGTCGTGCCGGCCGAAGGCCGGGTTGCCCGTGACGACGCGGGCGTGCGACGGCCAGCGAGTTGCCCAGGTCACTGCTGTCGAGCAGTCCGCTGGTCAGCAGCGTGTCCTGTACGGCGTCGGCGCGCTGGGCCAGTCCCGGGTCAGGGGGCGCGGCAGGGCCTCGATCAGGCGTTGGGCGTCCGCGCGGGAGTCGGCGGGAGTTCGCATCGCCAGGTCCTTCCAGTCGGGGCGGGAGGGACGATCACCCTCCCCCGCCCCGGGGAGGGGAGCCGACGAAATGCCGACCGTTCGGTGACGAAATGAGATGGCGTTGGAGTCGGCAGAGGCGCCAGTGCGACGATGTACGGCTGGCGATTGGCGTTTGACGCGCATGCCCTTGGTCAGGACCGCGAGACCGAGCCGGACGGGTTCGTCGATACGGGAGGTGCTCGCGATGGTCGCTCCGAGCAACGTAGCGGCAGCGAGGCCCTTGTTTCGCATGATCTGGTCAGGGTTGACGGCGTTCCCATCCGCACCACCCGTGCCGGTCTCATTGTCGGCTGCGGGTGGCCTCTGTGGGGTGTACTGGCCGCCGGTGGCCCTCTGAGAGGTGCCGCTGGAGGTCGATGTGCGGAACTGGTACACGGCCCCCGCCTGTCGCAGAACGCCTTGCCGTTCGTGGGCGTCGGCCAGGAAACTGTACGGTGGGGCGTCATGACGAAGTGGCAGCTGCTGAGCGCCGTGTCGAAGACGGCGCTGGCCGTGGCCCAGGTCCGCGCTGACGAGAGCGCAGCCGGCAACGCCTTGTTCAATGACCCGTATGCTGCAGCCTTTCTGGCCGCGTCGGGAGAGCCGATGCGACCGCACAGCCCCGGTCCGCTGGCGAAGGTCCTGACGGCCCAGACGGTGATCCGGACCCGCTTCTACGACGACCAGCTTCTGCATTCCGGCTGCAACCAGGTGGTCCTGCTCGCAGCCGGGCTGGACACCCGCGCCTACCGGCTCCCCTGGCCGCGTGGGATCCGCTTGTACGAGCTCGACCTGCCGCCGGTCTTGGAGTTCAAGCACCGCGTGCTGGCGGCGGAGTCCGCCGTAGCGCGCTGCGACAGAACGGCCCTTCCCGTGGACCTGCTGCACACCGCCTGGGCCGATCGGCTGATCGACGCGGGGTTCAACCCGGCGCAGCCAACCGCCTGGGGTGTCGAAGGCCTGCTTGTCTATCTCACCGCAGAGGAGGCGGCCGGGGTGCTCACCACGGTCGGTGAACTGTCCGCCCCGGTCAGCCGGCTCGTCTTGGAGCGGGGACGCAGCGGGCAGACCGTTCTCGACGATCCGTCGGTCGCGCACATCACCTCGCTGTGGAAGGGCGGCCTGGGTTCGAGGACCGCCGACTGGCTCGGCGACCACGGCTGGCACACCCGGATCCATCCACTGGACGCCGTCGCTGACCACTACGACCGGCCAACAGCCAATCCGTCCGGCACTGGCTTCATCACGGCCGTACGCGGCACGAGCCAAGCGTTGTCCTAGCTCACCGAGAGCCTGTTCCGGCCGGCCTGTTCCAGCCGGTTCACCGTGGTCTTTGGTCTGTCGGTCAGCGGCGAGCCCTCCCTGCTGTGTGCGGGCCCCGCCCCCGGCCTGCGCACAGCGGAGCCGGCCGGGCCGCGGCCGCCGCCGAGCGTGTGCTCATCCCGGCGAGCCTCGCCTCCCCGATGGCGCCCACCCCGCGGCACGCTGTCCGGGTTGCGCGTGCCGCCGGAAGCGACCCCTCTCCTACGGGAGCCAGGAAGAGGGACGAAAGCCCAGTTGACGATTGCTGCGCGGTGCGGCGCGCTCCGGCCGTCGTCGGGGCCGGTCAGGCACAGCCGCGCCGCCAGTTCCAGCCGATGAAGGTGTGACGCAGGTTCACCTCGAAGTGGCAGAAGGCGGTGCCGTCGGCCTTGAGGTCGACGTACGAGTGGTGGGTGTTGGCGTACCAGGCCCCGGTCGCGTCGAAGACTCCGCGATAGGTGAAGTCCGCGTGTGCCTCGCTGCGGGAGGCCGAGCAGCCGGTGGCGCAGTCGACGCCCTCGGTGGCCGACTTCCGCGACCAACCCGCGTCCCACGGCTCACGGTTCCACTGCTGGGTGGCGCCGGCGCCCGCGCTCACGACGCGACCGCCTTCGGTGGCCCAGTGCGACGTCAGGTACAGGGCAGTCATGCGGATATGGCAGCAGTCGTACATCTCGTTCCAGCTGGAAAGCCGATGCCAGCCGCTCTCGGTGTCTTCGGTCCCGGCCCCTGCCGCGGTTCCACCGGCCCGGCCGAGCGGCGTCAGCCGCACCTCACCGAGCCGTGGCCTGCAGTCCACGCCGATCGATACCTCCTGCTGTACGGCCATACCCACGGGCGGTGCGGGCAGTGAGCCCGTCAACCGCAGATCGCCACAGGAGCGGTCGGCCCGTGTCCCCTCGCCGGCCGCGGACGCCGGAACGGCCGCGAAGGAGAGCAGAACGGCGACGAGCGCTGAGCGACAAGCGATTCGGATATGCACGTCTCGTTTCTTTCTTCAGCTGCTGACTCAGTCCGATGCCCACGAGCGGCATCTTGTGAGGGCTCGTGCGCAGTACGTCCGTGATCTGCCCGGCAGACCGAGGAAGCACAAGGGCCCGTCTCTCCCATCGAGACGGAGTTCATACCTCACCAGCAACTACTCGACCGCGCACGTCCCTTGAAACAAAGCTTCTGAGCCAATCCGCTACATTCTCGGCGCGCCGCAGTCCTCGTGAAAGACACAATGGGCGCCGTCAGCGCGCTTCGACCCGGCCTGACACAACACAGGGGCCGACTCAGGGGGTCTGATGAAGATGCGACTGGTCTGGGGAGCCGCTGCGGCCGCCGCCGCAGCCATCGCGGCGCGGGCAGCGGCCGGCCGGATCGAACGTCTGCCGGATCCAGTCTCTTACGAACGGCTCCGTCGCGAGCCCGAGGGCGAGGAAGTGCTGCTCTCTCGCCCCGACGGGACGGTGCTGCGCACCCTCGTCGCGGGTGACGGGCCACCGGTGGTATTGGCCCACGGATACGGTGTCTCTCTCCTGGAGTGGAATCTGGTGCAGGCCACCCTGGTGGCGAGCGGTCACCGTGTCATCGTCTTCGATCAGCGTGGCCATGGACGGTCGACGTGCGGCGCGGACGGCATCGGCTCCGGACCCATGGCGCAGGACTACCTAGCAGTCCTCGAACACTTCGACGTACGCGACGGGGTGCTCGTCGGGCATTCCATGGGCGGATTCCTCGCGCTTCGTGCCGTGCTCGACCATCCCGGCGTCGCCCGGCGGCTGCGCGGTCTGGTGCTGTTCGCGACCTGGGCGGGCCGTATTTATGACGGAGCGCCGCACAACCGGCTGCAGATCCCGCTGCTGGAGACGGGCATCCTCCAGCGGCTGGCACGGACCCGCACGGGCGGAATCCTCTTCGGAGCCGCTCAGTGCGGAACACACCCCTCTCCAGCGATGATCGCGGTCTTCCTCGAGGTCTTCCTCCACCAGGACCACCGCTCCCTCGTGCCGGTCGTGCGGGCGTTCGCCCGCGAGGACCGCTACCCTCGTCTGACCGAGATCACGGTCCCCACCGTCGTCATGGTCGGGTCGGCCGATCGCAGCACACCCCCCAGCCACGCCAGGCGCCTGGCCACCGGAATACCGGGCGCACGGCTGGTCACCGTGCCGGACGCCGGACACATGTTGAACTGGGAGGCCCCGCACGCCCTTGTGCAGGCCGTCGTCTCCCTGCACAAGGCTTCTTGACCAACCTGACGGAGCAACAGGATCAGACGGAGGCCGCCCTCACGTCCGCAGAACTGCGAAAAGCCCAGCCAAGTTCGACGCCGCACCTTCCTGACTTCGGCGTTTCGGGGTCTGAATCCGTGTCGGACCGGTGACGCGGTCCCTCCGGGCTGGTACGCCGGAGGCATGCGGTATCCGGACGGGGGCGGGCTGACCGCCGAGCGGCGTAGGCGTAGGGAAGAGGTGCGGATGCGGGCCGTTGACCTCTTCGAGGAGGGCGTGGAAGTCCCTTACACCGCCCGGGATTTACGGATGAGTGAGAAGTCGGCCGACGCGGCCGCGAAGGCGGCGACCGGTTCCGCGGACCCCCACCTCCCGGCCTTGTACGCCCACCACCGGGCCGCGTTCGCCGAAGTGATGGCACGCCAGAAGAACGGTCCCGTCGACCGGGTCGTCAAGACCATCGTCGCGGCCGTGGAGACCCGCCGTCCGAAGCGCCGTTACGTGGCCGGCTCCGACGCCCGGGCCCTGGGAATGATCTCCCGGCTGCCCGCCGGACTGCGCGAGCGGCTCATCACGAGCAGCTTCAAGCTCAGCAAGGTCCCCTCGGGGGCCGCCTGATGAGGAGCGGGGCGCGCACCATCGTCGTCATCGGCGCGACCTCCGGTCTGGGCCGGCAGGCCGCCCACGCCCTGGCCGCCGTCGGCCACCGCCTGATCCTGGTCGGGCGCGGGCCGGACCGTGCCACAAGCCTCGCCCGTGCACTTCCCCAGGCCCACGTGATCCGTGCGGACGTCGCGACGGCGGGCGGCATCGACTTCGTGGCGCGCCAGGTGCACGAGGTCTCCGATACGGTCGACACCCTGATCAACAACGCAGGTGTCATGCGGCCCCGCCGGGAGACCACTGCCGAGGGCTTCGAACTCGACTTCGCCGTCCACCACCTCGCCCCGTACTCGATGGCGAGCCGATTGCTGCCCCTCCTGCGAGAAGGAGACGGCCGGGTCGTCAACGTCAACTCCGAGGGCCACCGCACTCCCATGCGAGGCGGCGGCACCGTCACCCTAGACTTCGCCGACCTGCAGAGCGAACGGGACTACGACCCCTTCCTGGTCTACAGCCGCACCAAGCTGACCAACCTGATGTTCACCTACCAACTCCATGCGCGCCACCCGGAGCTGACCATGGCAGCGCTTCACCCAGGCGTCGTACGCACCAGCCTGGGACGGGAGTTCCGCACCGTCCAGGTACGCATGGTCCATGCCTTCGCCCTGTCCGCACGCCGCGGCGCGGAGCCCGTGGTGCGCCTGGCGACGGGGAGCGTGACCGCCGGAACGTACTACAACCGCTTCACCCCGGTGGCCTCCTCACCCCATTCCTACGACACCGCCGCCGCCCGGGCGTTGTGGTCCGCCACCGAAGACCTGCGCGGACCGTTCCACTCCTGAGCCGGCCCTATCGCCTCACCCGGTGCGCGCGGTGAGCGCGGCACCGGGCGAGGTCCTGCGGGTGCCTGCCCTGCGCAGGCACCCGGTCGCGGGCGGCGTCACCGGGCACGGTGATCACACGTACTCCGCGGGGGGTTCGTCCGCCGGCGCTCTCGCTTCCCGAATCCGCAGCCGCCGCAGCTGCCTCGGCGCCCACCAGTTGGCGCGGCCCGCCAGTCGCATCGCCAGCGGCAGCAGCACCAAGCGGATCAGCGTCGCGTCGACGAGGATGGTCAGGGCGGTGCCGAGCCCGAGTTCCTTGAGGAAGACGACGCCTGAGCCGACGTACGACAGGAACGACAGGGCCAGGATCCCGGCCGCCGCGGTGATGAGGGGAGCACTGCGCCGTATGCCCTCGCCGACGGCGCGCATGGTGTCGCCGGTGCGGTCGTGCTCCTCTTTGATACGGGCCAGCAGGAACACCTCGTAGTCCATCGACAGCCCGTAGGCGACGCAGAACATCAGCACGGGGATGCTCGGCTCGATCGACCCGGTCGCCGTGAAGCCGAGCGTGCCGGACAGGTGGCCGTCCTGGAAGACCCACACCAGGCAGCCGAACATCACCGACAGGCTGAGCAGGTTCAGCACGGTGGCTTTGACGGGCAGCAGCACGCTGTTCGTCATCAGGAAGAGGATGCCGTACGTGGCCGCCAGTACGATCCCGATCGCGTACGGCACTCGCTCCGACAGCGTCGCGCGGAAGTCGCTCGTCTCACCGGGATAACCACCGACGAGTGCGGGCGCCGGGGACGGGGTCTTCCGGATGCGATCGACGAAAGCGGGCACGTCGCCGTACATCGCCTGCTGGGTCGGTATGACGGCCAGCCGGACCTGTCCTGCGGGCGCCGTCAGCCGGTCCTGGCCCGGGGCGGCGGTGCGTTGCCCGTCCCGATAGGCCCCGCCCGGCGCGTCCACCTGGTACACGCCGGGCAGGAGGGAGAGCGCGGCAGCATAGGCGCGCGTGTCGGCGGACTCGCCGAGGACGATCTGCACGGTGTCCGTCGGCTCCGCCGCGAACTCGCGGTGCGTGATCTCGGCGGTGGTGCGCGAGGACGTTCCCTGGGGCAGTGCCCGTTCATCGGGCAGTCCGAAGCGCAGCCCGAGCAGAGGCAGAGCCGCGACCAGCAACACGGTGAGGACGCCGCCCCCGGCGAGCAGCGGTCGGCGCAGGGCGCGCAGCGCAGTGCGATGCCAGAAGCCCGACGCAGGTGCGGCGGGTCGTTCCACGCGCCGGCCCCAGCGGCCGAGAGCGGCGGGCAGGAAGAGCACTGCTCCCGCGACCGCGGTGAGCACGACCAGCACACCGGCGTACGCGAACGACCTGAGGAAGAAGAACGGGAACACCGCGAGGGAGCACAGCGACACCGCGACCGTGATTCCGCTGAAGACGACCGTGCGGCCCGCGGCCACGGTCGCCCGCACGACCGCGTCATGGTGCGCGTGCCCGGCGACGCGCTCCTCGCGGTAGCGGTTGATCACGAAGAGCCCGTAGTCGACGCCAAGGCCGAGACCCAGGACCAGGGCGAGGTTCGCGGCGAACGTCGACACCTCCGTGAACTGGGCGAGCAGCCGCAGACCGGCCAGCGTGCCGAGCACCGACAGCAGACCGACCGCGACGGTCAACAAGGCCGCCACCGTGCGGCGGTAGACGAGGACCAGCAGGAGCAGCACGACCGGCAGCGCGAACGCCTCGGCGCGCAGAAAGTCGCCACGGGCCTGTTCGCCGACCTGCCGGGAGATCTCCTCCTGGCCGCCCACCTGTACGTCGAGGGCGGCAGTGGTCCGTGTCAGCTCGGGAGCGAGCGTGCTCAGTCGCGCGCGTGTGGCGGTGGCGGTGCCCTCCAGGCGGGCGAGTATCAGAGCGCGATGGCCGTTTCTGCTGCGCAGCGCGGCGCTGCGGGTGTCCCAGTACGAGGTGACGTCCGTGACACCGGGTGCCCGCGTCACCTCAGCGGCGAGCGCACGAGCGGCCCGCCGGCTGGACGGGCTGTCGACGTCGCCGTCCCGGGCGGTCACCAGAACGGCCAGGTTGGGGTTGCCGGTACGGAAGTCGTCCCGCAGCCGCTCGCCGGCCCGCACCGACTCCGTGCCGGGTGCACTCCAACGGGAGAGATCCAGGTCGTCGGCGGCGCCTGCGCCGTACGCGGCCAGTCCCGGGAAGACGAGCAGGACAGCGACCAGCACGGCGCGACTTCGCCGCACGGCCAGCCGGCCGAGGCGAGTGAGCATGACGGGCCCTTCTGGTGGGAACGGGTGTGGCTTCCGCGCAGATTGCGCACCGTCAGCTTCGGCACCGCCGCTGACCAACCGCTGGAAGATCCACTGGAAGGGCCGCCCAGGGATATCCTCGGCCCATGGGTCTGCCGACGTCGGGTGAGAGTGCCGCGCACGGACTGCGCTTCGAACTGCTCGGCCCCCTGCGCGCACTGCGTGACGGCGCCGAGATCCCCCTGGGGCCGCCCAGGCAGCGGGCGGTGCTCGCCGTCCTCCTGCTGCAAGAAGGCCGCCCGATGTCCTACGACAGCCTGGTCGAGGCGGTCTGGGGCGGGACGCCGCCCGCCCACGTGCGCAATCTCGTGCAGAAGTACGTCTCCGGGTTGCGCCGCGCCCTGCCGGACGACGGCCCGGAACTGGTATGGACGGGCAGCGGTTACCAGCTGAGCGGCGCGACCGTCGCCGACTTGCTCGACCGGCGGCACCTGGTGGACGAAGCGCTCGCGGCTCGGGCCGCCGGCGAACTGACCCGGGCGAGGGATCTGGCGCGACTGGCCGAGGAACTGTGGCGAGGTGAGTTCGCCGAAGGACTGCGGGCGCCGTACCTGGAAGCCGAGCGGCTGCGCTGGGCGGAGAAGCGGCTCACTGTGCTGGAGGCAAGGCTGGCGGGGGAGATCGAGCTCGGCCACGCGTTCGAGTACGTGCACGAACTGGTAAGACTCGTTGCCGCGCACCCGCTCCGTGAGCGTTTCGTCGAGCTGCTGATGCTCGCCCTGTGCCGTACCGGTCGCCCCGCCGACGCGCTCGCCGCCTATGAAGCGGCGCGGCAGCGGCTGTCCGAGGCGTTGGGCGCCGACCCGGGCCCGATCCTCCGGGACCTGCACACGCGCATTCTGCGCCAGGACGTGACGCTGCTTCCCGCACCGGCGGCACTGCCGGTGCACTGAGCCGCCCACGCTGCTTCCCGCACCGGCGGCACTACCGGTGCACTGAGCCGCCCACGCTGCTTCCCGCACCGGCGGCACTACCGGTGCACTGAGCCGGCCACGACGGCGCGGCCGTTTCGGCATGCCGGTGATCAGCATCGGACGACCACCCGCCCCGGTCCGCCCTGTGCGTCGTGGGTGACAGGTGCGGGAACGGCCACCGGACGCCGGTGCGACCACCGCTCCGGTACGCCGTCGCCACGAACGCGGACGCCCCGGTGCCGATTGCACGGCTGACAAAAAATACTTACAGTGTCAGAATGTCAGACAGGGTGGACGGCAAGCGGGTCCAGATCATCACCGCGGGCATCAGCGTTTTCGGCAGGTACGGCTACCGCCGAACCTCCATGGACCTCATCGCCCGTACCGCCGGCGTGTCACGACCCGCCCTCTACCAGTACTTCAAGAACAAGCAGGAAGTGTTCCGGGCCGTTGCGCAGCACGTCTCCGCCCAGGTGACCACTGCCGCACGCGAGGCGGGCGAGAAGGGGCGAGCGCTGCCGGCCGAGGACAGGCTGTACCTCGTCCTGGCCGTCAAACTGGACGTGTTGACAGGATCCGTCCGGGCCGAGTCCCACGCCGAACTGTTCCGCGAAGCCGCGGACATCGCCGCGGACACCGTCCACGCCTTCGAAGAGAGCTACCGCACCGTGATCGAGGACGTCCTCCACGACTGCGCCGACGAACTCGACCTGCTCGGGCCGGTGCTGTCCGCCCGCGACACCGCAGACCTCCTGTGTGATGCCCTGGCAGGCATTGCACAAGCCCGCCAGGCACCGCAGGCCAAGCACGCGCGTCTGCGCCACCTGGCTCAGCTCACCGTCCGTGGTCTCACCCGCACTCCCGAGGATGCGTCCACATGCTGACCGTGGTTCTGAGCTTCCTGACCGGAATCTTCGCCGCGAACGCCACCCCGCACTTCATCAAGGGCATCACCAAGGAACGGTTCCCGACCCCCTTCGGCGACGGCCCCTTGGTCAACCTGATCGCCGGCTGGGCGATGTACGTCATCACCGTGCTCCTGGCCGTGGCGGCCCATGCGGCCGAGCGCCCGGTGCCCGCCTTCGCCGCTGCCGCCCTCGGCGTTCTTCTCATGGGCATCTTCCACGCCACCATCGGCGCCTTCGGCCGGGGCCGGACACTTCTTGCCGCCGATGAGGCGAGGCCAGGGTCCCGTTCATGAGCGGTCGGCCCCGGCCGTCGGCGGTCCGGGAAGCCCGCTTTCCCCACGGCGGGAACGTCGTCCGGAGCAGGCCCGCCTGATGGCGGTACCCGCGCCCTGAACGCGGTTCCTGCCGGTCAGCCCTGGACGCCCGGGGGACGCTCAAGGGGACGTTGCGTACGGCGCGCCCCTGGCGGTCGAGGATCCGGCCCATCCGCTCGGCGGTGCGCAGAGCCACGGTGCGGCTTGTGACGCGGAGTTCGGACATGCGCTCGCAGGGCCCGACGCCGTGAGCCGTCAAGAGCTCGGCATCCTCATCGCCAGGCGCGACGGCCTGGACGCCTCCCGGCTGCCCACGGGTCGCGGGCCCGCAGCACACTTCCCGGCGCCCTCTTCCGCGTGCGCGGTCACCCCTGGCATCCCGGCGGCCAGCAGCTCCGCCGACACCCTACGCCTCCAGCCAGGGTGCCAGTGTGCGGTCACCGGGATGCTGCTGCCGGGGTCGGGTCAGGTGGTGCTGTCGACGGTCATCGGGAGGGACGGGACCAGCTACTTGCGCTCCCTGGGAGAGACGGGTGGTCACGCGTGCGCGTGGCACGGTCTCACGGGTTCCACCGATGTACCTCACCGCAGGTCACGGTGCGGCGCACCTCTGGCTCTTTTGCACCCGGCGGGTCACAGCACGCCGTTCATGGCGTTGCCTTCCCAGCCGTCGACCTCTTCGAAGTACGTCTCCACGGCGGCGGAGTTGTCCGCTCATCCGCCCTGCCGGGCGATCTCCTTGCGGTCGTTACCCACAGGCTTGGAGCTGGTGGCCGCACCGCAGCAGAAGGAGTGCCCGGGGGGCGGAACGTCAGCTCCGCGGCGGCGCCCAGCTTGGTGATGACGTCGCCGATCGTCTCCGGGTCCAGGCCGCCCGTCGCCCGGTGGTCCGGTGGGGGTAATGCTGGATTGTTGCCGTGGTGGTCAGGAAGGTGTCGTCGGCGTGGGCCCCAACGCCAGGATCGCGACGTCGATCGCGGTGGCCAGACGTGCGGGGTCATGGCCAGCGCGTTCCCGTACCCGCAGCCCGAGGACCGTGGTGAACAGCAGCTCCACGGCGGCGTCGACGTCGAGATCGGCGGGGAGTTCGCCCTTGCGCCGCCCTTGGAGCAGCACCGAGCTCAGTGCCTGCCGGGTGACCTCGAAGGCGGCCTCGGTCCGCCGACTGACCTGGTCGTCGCTGGTACCGAGTTCGGTGGCGGTGTTGACCACGAAGCAGCCTCGACCGGGCTCGCCGTCGGCCGGGCAGGTGACCAGCCACAGCATCCAGTCCCGCAGCACGTGGCGGATCGGCCGGCTGTCGGCGTCGAGCAATCGCTCGGCCTGAGCGGACTCCGTGGCCCGGTAGTGGTCGAGCGCGCGCAGGAACAGCGTGTGCTTGTCGGTGAACGTCCGATACAGGCTGCTGGGCGTGAGCTTGAGCTCGTCACCCAGATCACGCACCGAGGTGGCGTGATAACCGCGTCGCCAGAACAGCTCGGTTGCTCTGACGACCGCGTCCTGCTCGTCGAACTGTCGGGGGCGTGCCATGCCCCGAGTCTACCGAACTTGTGGAGCGATCGCTCCCATACTAGGGTCCCCGGATATGGGAGCGATCGCTCCCGAATGATGGGAGGAGACACCGGTGACGACCGCAGAACAGCCCGCCGCCCTGGCGAGCGCCCCGCAGGTATCAAAAGAAGATCACTGGCTGGCGGTCAGCGCAGTGGCCTTGGGAACGTTCCTGCTGGTGACCGCCGAGCAACTGCCGATCGGACTGCTGACCTCCGTGGGGTCGGCACTGTCGGTCTCCGAAGGAACAGCTGGGCTCATGGTGACGGTGCCCAGCCTGGTCGCCGCAGTCGCGGCACCAGTGGTTCCGGTACTCGTCGGCGCACTGGACCGCAGGCTCCTGCTGCTCGGGTTGATGGCGTTGATGACCCTTTCCAACGTGGCATCGGCCGCGGCACCGAACTACGCCGTCCTGGTGTCCTCCCGAGCGCTGGTCGGGGTGGCGATCGGTGGCTTCTGGGCCATCGCCAGCGGCCTGGCCGTCCGGCTGGTATCGACTGAGAACGTGCCACGCGCCACTGCGATCATCTTCGGCGGCGTCGGAGCCGCGAACGTGTTCGGTGTCCCGCTCGGCACTCTGATCGGTGAACTCACCGGCTGGCGCATCGCCTTCGCCTCCATGAGCGCCTTGGCGCTCATCGTGCTGATCGCCTTGATGGCCGTGCTGCCGTCGCTGGCTGCCTCGCAAGCTATTCGGCCACGTCTCCTGGCTGAGCAGTTCTGCAACCCGGGTGTGCGCATCGGCATCATCGCGACGGTCCTCATCGTGTTCGGCCACTTTTCGGCCTATACCTTTGTGAGTCCGGCACTTCAGAAGTTGTCGGGCATCGATGAAAGCTACGTCGGCCCGCTGCTGTTCGGGTTCGGCGTGGCAGGCATGATCGGCAACTTCGTCGCCGGCGCGGCACTCGCGCGCAGGGTGCACCGGAGCGTGCTGATCATCGCCGTGTCTCTCGCGGTTGCGATGCCGCTCTTCCTGCTGCTGGGCCAGGCGACAGTCGGCGGCGCCATCTTGCTGATCGTCTGGGGTCTGGCCTACGGCGGCGTGTCGGTCGCACTTCAGACCTGGATGATCAAGGCCGCCCCGCAGGCGGTGGAAGCGGCTTCCTCCCTGTGGGTGGCGGTGTTCAACTTGTCGATCGGCCTCGGCGCGCTGACGGGCGGCGTCATCGTCGACACGCTCACCCTCCAGGGCGTTCTGTGGCTCGGCGGCGCCTGCGCCCTGGCAGCCGCACTGGCGGTCTGGTACGCCCGCACCAACGAGAACCTGCGATGACCTGGATCCGTGCGCCACGCCCGAGGATCGATTGCAGCGGGCCCCATCACGGCGCACTGTCAGCGTTGCCGCTCCAGGGTGAGGATGGCGGCGGCATTGACGACATCCGATTCGGGCTGCACCGGGACCTGCGGAAGATCCGCCACGTCTTCAGTCGCGCAACGCCGCGCTCGACCGGTGCCCGGGCTGCGGACAACGCACGGTTGACGGATTGCTGGGTTGGCGAGAGGTCGCGGCCGGGCGGGCGTCTGAGGGGCGTTGTCACCCACGGGCCGGCTCCCAGGTAGGCGCGGTCGGCGAGGATGGGGATGCCCTGGCGTTCGCGGATCCGGATGATCCGGTGGCTGCGGGCCGCGGTGAGGTCGTGCGCGCGGCCGGGCAGTACGGGCGAGATCCACAGCAGTCGGCCGTCCGGATCGGTCAGTCGGCGCGGCCATCGCCCAGGCGGTCGCCCTCGGCAAGAGTGCTGTCCAGCAGGACGTAGTCGGGATCGGTCTCGCGCAGCACCTTGAGCAGGCCCGGTGCACGCCCCTCCAGCAAGCTGATCACCGCGGTGGTGTAGGCGTGGGCGGTGCCCACCGAGATACCGAAGCCGACGGCAATCTGCGCGAGCGAGTCGTGCCGGCGCAGGTGCACCAGACCAACCGTTCGCATCTTTAACCCGCATACGTGAGGTGATGTCACAGCCCGCGCATTCGGAGCGGCTGACTGCCGCGCGGTGCGCAGTGATGCGGAGCAGAGGCAGGCCAGGTTACGGGGGAAACCGAGCCTGCCTCTGCGGCGCCCGCATGACTCCCTCCGGAGGCCGAGCGCCATAACCCCGCCCGGGGGGTCACTTCGATCAGAGCCCGCCCCGACGGGAGTGACACGAACCGACGGGAATGATTGCCAGGCCCTCACATTTACGGAGGCACACACCTGACACCTCCGCAATTCCTGGTGGACGCAGTTCACCGAATGGATGGGAGGCCCCGCATGAGCGGCTACTGGCCCTGGTGGGCCGGAGCGGCCGGACTCGCTCTGATCACCATCAACTACGTCCTCACCACGGACCGGTCCTTCGGGGTGTCGTCCGCGTGGGATCGCGTGTTGCACTGGCGCAGGGAGCGCCGTTTGGAGCGGGTGGACGAGGAGTTCACCGACGAGCGCGCTCTGGCTGACGCTCTCGCCGAAGCTACGGCAGAGCACTTCGGCACCGGCCCCACGGCGTCGGCCGTGGCGTCGGCTCCGTACGGGACTTCACAGCTGCTCGAAAGCAACGCCGAACCGACGGCACATGAGAGCACTTCGGTGACCAGCCCGGGCCCGGCCCCGCTGGTGACCCAGGCCGCCCTGCTGGTATCGATCTTCTTCGGCGGACTGATCGCCGCGGTCGTCTCCGGCCGGTTCCGCCTCCGCTTCGACATGGGACCGGGATTCCGCAACGTGGTCACCGCAAACCCGACCGCCATGACCGTCCTGCTGTTCCTCGGGGCGTGCTGGTCGGCTTCGGCACCCGGCTGGCCGGCGGGTGCAGCTCAGGCCACGGACTCAACGGTTGCGGTCGCCTGCGCCCGGTCAGCCTCGTTGCGACCGCCGTGTTCTTCGGCACCGCCGTCGCGGTGTCGTTCCTGCTGTGGAAGGTGATCTGATGCGCACTCGGGGCGCGATTCTGCTGCCCAACATCATCACCGGGCTGGCTCTTGGCTTCACCGTCTCCAATATCGGCTTCGGCGACTACACCGAGCTGAACCGCATGTTCACCTTCCAGGACGTACGCATGTTCCTCTCCTCCGCCGGCGCCGTGGTGATCACCGTGTGCGCGTTCGCACTGCTGCGAATCCGCCGCACTCCAGGGCGCATCCACGCCGGCGTGATCCCGGGCGCTGTGCTGTTCGGCACAGGCTGGGCGATCTCCGGCGGGTGTCCGGCCATCCCGATCGTCCAAGTTGCCAGCGGATACCTGCCCGCCTTGGTAACCATCGTCGGCGTGACCGTTGGCATCCGGCTGTGCCGCTGGGCCAACGCCCGCTACTTCCACCTCGACCGCGGCTCCTGCGGCCTGTAACCAAAAACACCCACCGACGCGCCTGCCTAGGAAGCGGCCCCCGGTCGGGGCCGCTGCGTCTGGCCAACCGGAGTGGCGCGGGTCACTGCCACGGCGGACCCAGCCCGGATACCCCCGCCTTCTCCGGTGTCTGCACGAGAATCCACGCAGGAGCATCACACATGCCGCACACAGCGTTTCGAAAGCCTCGTTAGGGTTACTGACTGCTCGATTACATGTGCGAACCTGACCAGGTCGTGGCCCAGGCAGGCCCACGGCATGTCGAACCAGGAAGACCGGAAGACCGCGGATGGACTACTGCACTGCATGCCGTCGACATCTCAATGGCGCCCTGGTGTGCCCCGGGTGCGGCGCCTACGCCCCGGACATCGACCCGCACGCCGTCGACGGCCGCAGCAAGTCGTCCCCGACGATGTCGAACGCCGCACCGGCCCCAACGCCTCACCGGGACACCGCAACCTCCCACGTGCAGCATGACGCATTCCTCGACGGCGAGACGGAGCCCAGCGATTCCCCAGGCGATGCCCCCGCCATTGCCGCCGATGTCGAAGACCCGCAGCCCGCGCAGCAGGGGCGTGCGGCACGCCGGCGCCAACTGGTCCGCTGGAAGAAGAACAAGCGTCGGGCGGCGATCGCCAGCGCCGTCACCTTCGTCGGAGGCGGCCTGACCATCGCCATGATGGAACGGACCTCCACCGACCGGGCCCAGGTAGCCACGGCGCCACACGACGTGAGCATCGGCACCGTGGACGATCACCGACCCGAGCAGAACCGTCCGGCCTCCGCGCCAGCGACCGATCAGGACACCCGCCGGTCGTCACACGCCCCTTCGCAACCGCAGTCGCCGACGACACTCCACACCCTGCGAGTGCAGGCCCGCGTGGTCTCGCCCCGCACGGCGCCGGCTATCGACCGGCCAGAAGCAGCCGCGCCCGGCCGCCCGGCCGTGACGCCGACGCCACAGCCGCACAGCACCGCCCCCACCACCAGCGACACGGCGCCCAACTCCTCCAATGCAACGGCGCAACAGCCGTCGATGCCCGCGCCCAGCAACGGCACGGCGGGAACGTTCCAGACCCGTCCCGCACTGGTACCGACGTCCCCGACGGACGTCTGCCTACTCGGACTGTGCCTCAACTGACCATGTCTGCATCCGGCCGTTCGGGGTAGATCGAGTTCCGGAAGTCTCGCGGGCCGGTCAGCCCGTGAGTCACGGCCCCGGCCGCCGGAAGGAGAGAAGGCAGAGCGCATGAGTTCCTGCGACCAGTTTCAAGTCCTGCTGCGCCGCATCGGCCGGTGGTGGGCCGTCGACATTCCCCGCCTCGGCCTACACACTCAGTGCCGCACTCTTGAGGGTGCGGAGGAGCTGGCGCGCGGCCTGGTCGCCGAAGCCGTCGGCGCCCCTCCTGACCTGATCGTCCTGAACATGGTGGTGCCTGAACTCGACCCTGTGCTCACTCCGGTGGCCGAAGCACGGCACCGCCGGGCGGCTGCGGTCGCCGCCGAGGACCAGGCGATCGCCGCCGCTGTTCACGAGCTCGTGGACAAGCTGCACGTCAGTCAAGGTGACGCAGCGCGCCTGCTCGGCATGCCCACAAGCGAAGTGGCCCACTTCACGCCACAACGCGGCACAGCGACCGCCGGCACTCGGCAAAACGCAGGGCAGCAGCGCACCCCCGGGCCCGCGCCCACTCCGCCACGACCGGGCGCCGCCGTCCCCTTTTCCGGCTCGCGTCCCGGCCTGCCTCGGCGGCAACGGCAGACGGCCTCGCCCGCCTGACCCACCTGGGCGATTCCGGACGACGGCGCTGCAGGCCGAGGCTGACAGGGCTTCCCCACCAGCAGGCATGCGTGCGCGGACAGACCCGCACGGGACAATTGTGTGGAGTAGCCGCCAAGCATTTGGCCGGTCGGCATGACCGGCCGCAACCTTCCGAGACGTTGCGCGGCCTCGCCGCCGCTCTGTGCTGCTACCAGAGGCTCATCCGCCTCACCGCACAGGACATGGTGTAAGCAGGTGTTCTCGATCCTCAGGCCGGCCGGGGAATCGGGTCATCCCGTGGGCGTGGCGAGGTCGCCCACAGGATGTGCTCACCTTGGGAATTGCGAGGTGCGATGTCGATGCGGGATTGGACTGCCGGTCATGCTGTCGAACGCCAGCGGGACGTGGTCTCGGCGCTTCGTGCGGTGTGGAGTGGCTCGGTGGCGTCCCTGGCCCGTGGATGCTGGGGCTTGGTGTCGATCTTGTCCACAACGCGGAGGCGTGCTGCCCGGATGGCGTCAAGCAGTTGCTGACGTGTCCGAAGGCCAAGGTGCTCTGCCAGGTCGGACAGGATGAGCCAGCCTTCGCCGCCTGGCGAAGGTGGGCGGAGAGTCCAGCGAGGAAGTTGTGCAGCACTGCGCTGTCTGGGTCGTAGACGCCTTGCTCGATGGAGCTGGTCGGACGGGCGAGGAGCCAGGGCGGGTTGCACACGATGAGGTCGGCGCGGCCTTCGGGGAACAGGCCGGGGCCCGAGACCTCGATACGGTCGGTCAGTGCGAGCCGGTGGGCTTTTTGCTTGTCGCAGGTCAGGACGCGTGGGTAGATGTCGGTGGCCACGACGCGGTTGATTCCGCGGCGGGCCAGGACCGCGGCGAGGACGCCGGTTCCCGTGCCGAGATCGAACGCTGTACTGGTGGCGGGACTGTGCTGGGTCTCCGGTGGCAGAGGCGTGTGGCGACCAGGTCGACGTATCGCCTCTCCTCTGGCCTTCAGGCGGCTCATCAATTCCGGTCATCGGACAAGCGCATTAGAAGGTTGTTCGATCATTTTGGGTCGCTTGCGGTCAGCACCATCGCCAGCCGGGCTGGCGCGCCTACGTTGCGGTTGCGGGCGGGTGAGGAACCAGAGCCCGCCGTAGCCGACAACCAAGGGGAGGCGCCGATGGCGACTGTGGAAGTGGCCCTGAAGGAAATGATGACCGGGATCGAGGGGGCAGTGGGGGCGGCCGTCGTCGACTACACCAGCGGCATGGCCCTCGGCACCTTGGGCGGGGGCAGAGACCTGGACCTGACGGTCGCCGCAGCCGGGAACACGGACGTGATCCGCGCCAAGGTACGCACGATGGAGCATCTGGGCCTTGACAGCAAGATCGAGGACATCCTGATCACGCTGGAAGGGCAGTACCACCTCATCCGGCTGGTGACCAGCCGCAGCGGCAACGGCCTGTTCATCTATCTCGTCCTCGACAAGGACCGTTCGAACCTGGCCATGGCCCGCCATCAGCTCAAGCGGATCGAGGAGCAACTCGAGGTCTAGGCCGCCTCCAAGGACCGGTCTGACACGCGCCCATGAATTGAAAATTTCTTCAAGTCATCACATGGAGAGGATGTCAATCCATGAACGAGGGTCAGCTGGGCTGAGCAAAATGAGCAGGCACGACACGTGTGGCGGTGGCGTCCTGAGGAC
>NZ_JBEYXJ010000109.1:0-27948 GCF_040645015.1 Streptomyces sp. NPDC046881
ACGCAAACCCAGATTGTCATGCGTGTGACGGGAGTACAGCCGTGTGCTCTTCCGAGCGGGCGGCCGCGGCCGCCGGGTCGGCGCCGGCGGCGAGCTGCCCGGCGGCCTCGGCCGTGACGAGCGCCGCGTACATCGCGTCCCGCAGTTCCTGGTGGTGCTGGTCGAGGAGGGCGCGGACGTCGGGGTCACCGTTCTCGGCGCCCGCATGGGCGTTGGAGACCATGCAGCCCCAGCGGGCGTACTCGCCCGAACACCGCGCCGCGATCAGGCCGTCGAAGAACTCCGCGACGGCGGGCAGCCCCCGCTCGTCCTCCGCGAGCCGACGGAACATCGGCTGGGAACGCCGCTCCAGGTAGCGGCGCAGCGCGGCGAGGTACAGCTCCTGCTTGCCGCCGAAGGTGGCGTACAGGCTGGAGCGGTTCAGGCCGGTCGCGGTCACGATGTCCTGGATCCCCGTCGTGGCCACGCCCTGCTTCCAGAAGAGCCGCACCACGGTGTCCAGGGCCGCGTCCGGATCGAAGTGCTTGATGTCCGGCATGTCTCACCCCGCCATCTTGAAATATAGGTTCCAAGATACTCCGGGTCCGCCACGTGACAAGGGCCGCCCGTCCCGGCCGGGTGCCGCGTGGGACGGCGTCCAGGATCGTCCACGATGTGCCGCACCACGCGGCCCCGGCCGCATCCTGCGGCCATGAACCGCATACCAGCACTGTGGACGGCGGCCTACGGCCCCCAGGCACCCGCGCTCCTTCGTTTCCTCGCCCGCAGGGCAGTGCGTCTGGCCGACTTCGTACGGATGCTCGCCCTGGCGGACCATCGCCCCTTCACCACTCTCTGACCGTTCCGTCGCGCACCTCGCCTGGCGCGGGGCCGGACCCTGCCGCTATCTTGGAACGACCATTTCAAGTTAGCGGCAGGGCACGCGCCGTACGACGTCGGGCCGTCGGGCCGCCGACCGGAAGGAAGGGCACCATGACCAGCCTCAACGCCGAACTGCGCACCTTCTACGAGGCCCGCCGGCAGCAGATCCCCGCCGAGGTGCGGGAGATCATGCAGCGGGCGAGCCGGGAACTGGCCGACTCCGGGCAGGCCGGCCGTGCCCTCACCGTCGGCGACCGGGCCCCTGTGTTCCGCCTGCCCTCGGCGACCGGCCGGACCGTGGCGCTGGACGACCTGCTCGCCACGGGCCCCGTGGTCCTGACCTTCTACCGGGGCGCGTGGTGCCCGTACTGCAACATCGCCCTCCGGGCCCTGCAGCAGCACCACGCCGGCATCACCGCGCGGGGCGCCCGGCTCGTCGCCGTCTCCCCGCAGATCCCCGACGAGTCCCTGACCCTCGCCGAGAAGCACGGCCTCGACTTCGACGTCCTGAGCGACATCGGCTCCGACACCGCCAAGCAGTACGGCCTCGCCTTCGACCTCCCCGACGACCTCGCCGCGGTCTACGACCGGCTCGGCTTCGACCTCCAGCGTGTCAACGACGGCCACCCGCGCACGCTGCCCCTGCCGGCCACCTACGTCATCGACCGCTCGGGCACCATCCGCTGGGCCTTCGTCGACACCGACTACACCGCCCGCGCCGAGCCGGCCGACATCCTCACCGCCCTCGACGCACTGGACTGACCCACGGTCCGGGGCACGGCCGGCCGGTCACCCCTTCAGACCGTAGAAGTGCACCGGCGTGTTGGGCTGGAAGCCGATACGGGGATACACGGGCGCCCCGGCCGCCGTGGCGTGCAGGGTGGCGCGGGTCAGGCCGGTGGCCCGGGCACCCTCGTACAGGGCCTTCCGGGTCACCGCTTCCCCGTAACCGCGGCGCTGCTGTTCCGGTGCGGTGGCGACGAGGACGACGAACAGACGACCGTCCGCCTCCACGGTCGCGGCGCACGTCACCGGGACTCCGTCCCGCAGACCCAGGTAGGCGTGCACCTGGCTCTTCCACAGCGCGGATCCGAGGAGCCCGTCGCGGCCGTCCTCCAGCGGGAAGCCGTAGGCGCGGGAGTTCAGGTCCGCGTACGCCCGCAGCTGTGCGTCCGTCGTCACGCGGACGAAGGTCAGGTCCGGGTGGGACGGCTCGGGGACGGGCAGCAGGTCACCGGCCATACCGGTGCCGGGGAAGGCGTACTCGAGGCCCGCCCGCCCGGCCGCCGCCCGCACCCCCGCGCGTGCCTCGTCGTCCAGCAGCCCCTCGAAGAGCCACAGGAACCCCGGGTGCTTCTTCGCGCGCATGATGGCGGCCGCCTCGCCGAGCCGTCGCTCGACCAGTGCCGCATCCGCGCCGACGTCGGTCAGCGTGACGCAGTTCCAGAAGGAGAACCGGCAGTCGGCCCAGCGGACGGCGATGCCCGGGAGGTCCCGCACATCGGCACCGGGGTCACGGTCGAGCACCATGGCCCGCCAGACCACGGCGAGTTGCTCCATCGATTCGATCGACTCCGTACGGACGTCCGTCATCGGGCCTCCCTGCTGCCGGAGTTGCGGAAGTCCCCCCAGTCATACCGGGCGACCGCCCCCTACGGCCCCGGATTCCACTTCTTCGCGTCGGAGTTCGGCCAGTGGTGGACAACCCTCTGGACGCGTGCGTTGCGGTGGGCCGGTGCGGCTCGGCGGTCCGTGCGGGCGCGCCGTGCATGCACCCCTGTCGGACCTGCGCCTTCTCGGGCCGGTGCCGCTCCTGGTGGGGAGCGCCGTACCGGCGGTGTGCCCGACCCGATGGTGACCGGGTAGCCGCTTGTCGCGCGCTCGGCGCCGGGGCGAGCATGTGTGCTCCCACCCGCTGCGCGACAGGGAGTGGCCCATGTCTTCGAGCTCGACAGCAGTGCGTCCTGTGTCTTCCGGAAGGGCTGGTCGTGCCGGAGCCGCTTGATGCCGTGACCCCCGTCGTCGCCGGTACGCCCGTGGCCCCCGCGGAGGTGGCCGCACCGCCGACGGTCGGCGTGGAGGAGGAGTTCGTGCTGGCCGACCGCCACAGCAGGGCGGTCGTGCACAGGGCCCCCGCCGTGGTGGGCGCCGCCCGCGGTCTCCTCGGCGCGCCGCACGCCACCGCGGAGGTCTCACAGGCACAGGTGGAGACCGTCAGCGCGGTGTGCCGCACCGCCGAGGAACTGCAGGCGGAGATCGTCCGGCTGCGCGGCGGCGCGGCCACGGCCGCCGCCGAGTACGACTGCCTCCTCGTGCCCACCGGCAGCGCGGTCCTCGGCAGACCGGGCCCGCCGCCCGTCGTGGACAAGGCACGCTACCGCGCCTTCCTGCGCCGCTTCGGGCCCCTCGTCCAGGACCAGGGGGTGAACGCCTGCCACGTGCACGTCGGGGTCGACGACCGGGAGGAGGCCGTACGGTCGGTCAACCACCTGCGGGGCTGGATGCCCCTGCTGCTGGCCCTCACCGGCAACTCCCCGTACAGCGACGGCACGGACACCGGATACGCGAGCTGGCGCTCCATGGTCTGGGGCCGCTGGCCGGTGGCGGGGCCTCCGCCCCACCTGCGGGGCGCGGCCCACCACGAGCAGCTCGTCGGCCACCTCGTGGCCAGCGGAGCGGCGATGGACCCGGCCATGATCTACTGGCACGTCCGGCCCTCGCCGCACCTTCCCACCGTGGAGGTCCGCGTCGCCGACGTGCTGCCCGAACCCGCGGCCACCACGGCCTACGCACTCCTGGTCCGCGCCCTCGTCGGCTGCGCCGTGGACGCGGTCCGCGCCGGGGAACCCGCGCCCGAGGTCCCCGACCTGCTGCTGCGGGCGGCGTGCTGGCACGCCGCGCGGCACGGGACGAACGGCACCCTGCCCGCCACCCACACCCGCGACTGCGCCCCCACCGCCGTCGGCCGGCTCGTGGAGGAACTCTGGAAACGGGTCGAGCCGCACCTCAGCCGCTACGGCGACGACCGGTGGGTCGGGGACTGGCTGAGCGAGGTCCAGCACCGGGGCACCGGCTCCGTACGGCAACGGCGGGTCGCGGAGCAGCACGGGGGCCGTCTCCAGGCCGTGGTGGACGAACTCGCCGTCCCCTCCGCGTGATCCACCGGTCCACGGCGGCAGCCCGCTCCGTCCCTGTCCGGCTGCGCGCGGCCGGGGCTGACGCGCAGTCGCCTGCCGCGGGCTCGGTAGGATGATCGAACACACGGCTGAACAGGCCTCGGGTCCAACGGAGTTGCCATGATCGACACCAGCAAGGCGCATCCCGCGCGGGTCTACGACTGGCTGCTGGGCGGCAAGGACAACTATCCGGTCGACGAGGCCGTGGGTGAGCGGCTGCCGGCCGAGGCGCGGGACGCGGCGCGGCAGAACCGTCAGTTCATGCACCGGGCGTCCGCCTGGCTCGCCGCGCAGGGTGTCGACCAGTTCCTGGACATCGGCACGGGCATCCCCACCCCGCCCAACCTGCACCAGGTCGTCCAGGACATCGCGCCGTCGGCGAAGGTCGTCTACACCGACAACGACCCGATCGTCCTGCGCCATGCCGAGGCGTTGCTGGTCAGCAGCGCCGAGGGCGTCACGGACTACATCCAGGCCGACGTGCGGCAGCCGGAGTCCATCGTGCGGCACGCCCGGCAGGTGCTGGACTTCGGCCGTCCGATCGCCTTGTCGCTGATCGCGCTGATGCACTTCATCACCGACGAGCAGGACGCCCACGGAATCGTCCGCGACCTGGTCGCCACGCTGCCCGCGGGCAGTTACCTGGTGCTGTCGCACGCCGCGTCCGACCTGTATCCCGAACTCGCCGCACAGGTCACCGCCGAGTACGCCAAGGGCGGTATCGAACTCGGCTTCCGGTCCCGCGCGGAGGTGGCGCGCTTCTTCGACGGCCTGGACCTCGTCTCGCCCGGCCTGGTGACCGCGACGGAGTGGGGCACGGATCCGGCCACCGAGCCGGAGGGCAGCGGCATCTACGCGGGAGTGGCCCGCGTGCGGTGACCAGGCACACACGCCGCCCCGGCTTGCCTTCGAGTGGACTCCAACAGCCACACTGATCGCGAACGGCGGAGCGGCACCCGTGCCCAGGAAAGAACGGCGGCAGCAGATGGCAACGACGAGCGGGGCGGGGTATCCCCTTCCGTACGACACCTACCGTGAGGCGATCGAGCGGGAGACCCTCCGGTTCGCCGAGGCGGTGCGCGGCGCCGATCCCGCGGGCGCCGTGCCCTCCTGCCCCGACTGGACGCTGGCCGAGCTGACCCGGCACGTGGGAGCGGTGCAGCGCTGGTTCTGCGCGCTGCTCACCCGGCGGGTGCAGGAGCCGCCGCGCAGCCGTGACGTGGAGCTGGGGCTGCCCGAGCACGAGCGGGACCTCGCCGACTGGGTGGCGGCGGGGGTGCCCGAGGTGGCGGCCGTGCTGCGGGACACGGATCCCGGTGCGGCGATGTGGGCGTGGGGCGAGGACCAGCACGCCCGGTTCTGGGCCCGCCGGATGCTCTGCGAAACGCTGGTGCACCGGGTGGACGCGGAGCACGCCGTGGGCCGGGAGTCCGACGTCGACCCGGTGCTGGCGGCGGACGCGGTGGACGAGTTCCTGGTCAATCTCCCCTACGCGGGGCTGTTCGCCCCCGAGGTGACGAAGCTGCGCGGCGACGGCGAGACCGTCGCGTTCCGGTGCGCCGGCACCGGCGAGGAGTGGCGGGTGCGGCTGGACGCGGACGGTTTCCGGCTGCTGCCGCCCACCGGCGGCGACGCCGCGTCCGAGCCGCCCACGGTGGCGGTGCGCGGTGCCGCGGCAGACCTCCTGCTGCTGCTCTACGGACGGCGGTCGTACCAGGAGGCGGCCTTCGACGTCTCCGGCGAGACCGCGGTCCTCGACCGCTGGTTCGCCCACACGGCCTTCTGAGCCGGCCGGAGGCGCTGCTCCGTGGCGCCTCCGCGCGCTCATCCGGCCGGTGACAGCGGCGGTACGGACGGCTCTTCGGCCGGGAGGCACACGGCGAGCGCCGCGATGTCGTCCTGCAGCCGGTCGCCGCTGTGGTCCAGCAGGTCGTGGTGGAGCCGCTCCAGGAGGTCCCGGGGCGGCAGACCGCCCCAGGAACGCAGGCGCTGGAGCAGCGGGTAGAAGGTGCCGGCGGCGTCGCGCGTCTCCGTGATGCCGTCCGTGTACAGCAGGAGCTGGTCGCCGGGCCGGAACGAGTAGGTGTCCACGTGGTACGGCTCCCCGACCAGCATGCCGAGGTTGAGCGGCGGGGCCGAACGGCCGTTGTCCAGTTCCCGCACCTCCCCGGACCGGATCCGTACCGGCGGCGGGTGGCCGCAGTTGACGACGCGGATCGACGGGTCGTCCGCGGCGAACTCGGCGAAGACGGCGGTGACGAACCGTTCGCCCACCTCGCTGCCGCCCAGCAGCATCGCTCTGCGGTTCATGCTGGTCTCCACCCGCTCGACCAGGGCGGGCAGCGCGGGTTCGTCGTGGGCCGCCTCGCGGAACGCGCCGAGCAGGGCCGCGGCCGTCTCCACCGCGAGCAGCCCCTTGCCCCGGACGTCGCCGATGAGCAGCCGGACGCCGTACCGGGTGGGTACGGCCTCGTACAGGTCGCCGCCGATGCGTGCCTCCGCGGCGGCGGACCGGTAGAGACTCTCCAGGCGGAGGCCGCCGATGTGGTGCGGAACCGGCCGGAGCAGGACCCGCTGGGCGATGTCGGCCACGAAGCGCAGGTCGGCCAGCGTGCGCTCGCGGCGGACGCGGTGCGCGGCCAGGATCATGCCGAGGACTCCGACCAGGCCGGTGCAGATGTAGGAGGCCACGTAGTGGCGGTCCCACAGGTAGCCGACCGAACGGCCCGCGCAGCACGGGGTGCCGGCCAGCACCGCTTCCAGGGTGACGGCGAACACGGTGGCACCGCCGACGACGACCGGGCCGTGGGCGAAGGCGGCCACGAGCGGCAGGGCGATGAGCACGAAGCTCACCGGCCACTGCACGGGCGTCACGGGCTCCAGCAGCAGGAGGCCCGCGACGTACAGGGCGGGCAGCCACCGCATCCATGCCGGGGGCGCCGACAACTGCGTCCGCGCGCCGGCACCGTCCTCCGACCCCCGACCGGTATGTCCAGGTTTCGGCATACGTGGTCTCCGCACACGGACTCCTGTCACAGAAATCCCGACAAGACTCCCAGCCTGGTCCGCCGGGCCGCGGCGCGCCCGGATTGCTCCACTCAACGGCATGTTTCCGCCACGCGGCGCGCTGCCCCGCGGTCACTGCCGACGCGGCCGGCACGGTCACCCGGCGCGCAGCGGCCGCATCCCGCGGCGGGCCGGGCGCCCGTACACCGTGCCCGCGCCGCCCCCGTCGGCGGACACCCCGGTCGCCGATCACGGAGTTCCAGTGCTAGAACAGGGAGATGAGCGGACGTTCCCGCTGGCCACGGGCGAGCGCGGCGCCACCGCCCGGCACGCGTGGGTCATCCGATCCGTCCCGTGGTCGAAGGCCCTGGCCGTCACGCGGACGCCGCCTCTCGCCGTCCCTGAGCGTCCGCACGCTCGCCGCGCAGGTCTTTCTGCTGCAGGCACTGATCATGCTGCTGCTGGTCGCGGTGGCGGCCGCCGCCCTCGTCGTGCAGGGGCGGTACGACGCCCAGCGCAGCGCGGAGGATCGTTCCCTCGCCGCGGCGGAGGCGTTCGCGCATGCGCCCGGGACGGCGCTCGCGCTGCGGTCGCCCCATCCGACGGCCCGGCTTCAGGAGGCGTCGGAACAGGCGCAGAAGGGCTCCCGGGTCGACTTCGTCAGCGTCCTGGACAAGCACGGGATCCGGCTCACCGACCCCGTACCCGCGCTGATCGGAACGAAGGCCGAGGGGGTCGGCCGGGCCGCCGCGGGCGAGACGTTCACCGAGACGTTCCACGGCGAGCCGTCCGACGCCGTGCGCGCGGTCGTCCCCGTGACGGATGCCAGCAGGCGCGTGATCGGCATGGTCACCGCCGGGATCCAGTACGCCAACGTCAGCCACGTGCTGAACCGGCAGCTGCCGATGCTGTTCGGCGCGGCGGCGGGGGCACTCGTGCTGGCGACCGGCGGCGCGGCCCTGGTCAGCCGGCGCCTGCTGCGGCAGACCCACGGCCTCGGCCCCGCCGAGATGACCCGGATGTACGAACACCACGACGCCGTGCTGCACGCGGTGCGCGAGGGCGTGCTGATCCTCGACGAGGAGGGGTGCGTGCTGCTCGCCAACGACGAGGCGCACCGGCTGCTGAACCTGCCCGGGGACGCCGACCGGCGGCAGGTGCGGGAGCTGGGGCTGGCGCCGCGGCTCGTGCGGCTGCTGGAGTCGCAGGAGACCGCGACCGACGAGGTCATCCCGGCCGGGGACCGGCTGCTCGCGGTGAACATCCGGCCCACCGCCCCGTACGGCGGCGCCCGGGGGCTGGTCGCCACCTTCCGGGACACCACGGACCTCAGGGCCCTGTCCGGGCAGGCCGAGGTGGCGCGGGGCCGGCTGTCCTTCCTGTACGAGGCGGGTGTGCGGATCGGCACCACCCTCGACGTACGGCGTACGGCGGAGGAGCTGGCCGAGGTGGCGGTCCCCCGGATGGCGGACTTCGTCACCGTGGAACTCCTCGACTCCGTGCTGCACGGCCAGGAACCCACGAGCGCCGTGCGCCAGATGCGCCGCACCGCGCTGCGCGCCTCGCAATCCGGGCACCCCCTCCAGCCGGTGGGTGACGTGATCCGGTTCGTGATGGCCGACACGCCGATGACCTCGGCCCTGCGCCAGGGCAAGGCCGTCCTGGTGCCCGAACTGCACAGCGCCGAGGACTGGCGGGCACAGGACCCCGAGGGGGCGCTGCGGGCGCTGGACTACGGCATCCGCTCGCTGATCACGGTGCCGCTGCGGGCGCGCGGAGTGGTCCTCGGCATGGTCAACTTCTGGCGTGGCGCGGACTCCCCCCGGTTCGAGCAGGAGGATGTCGCCGTGGCCGAGGAGCTGGCGGCCCGGGCGGCCGTGGCGATCGACAACGCGCGCCGGTACTCCCGCGAGCACGCGCTGGCCATGACGCTGCAACGGAACCTGCTGCCACTGGGCCTGCCGGAGCAGGGCGCGCTGGAGGTCGCCTCGCGCTATCTGCCGGCGCGGTCCGGCGTGGGCGGCGACTGGTTCGACGTCATCCCCCTGCCCGGCTTCCGGGTGGCGCTGGTCGTCGGGGACATCGTGGGGCACGGACTGCAGGCCGCGGTGACCATGGGGCGGCTGCGCACGGCCGTGCTCAACTTCTCCTCGCTGGACCTGGCCCCGGACGAACTGCTCGGGCACCTCGACGAGATGGTGACCCGGCTGGACACCCAGGGCGACCCCAACGACGACGACCGGGTGCCGCTCACCGGGGCCACCTGTCTGTACGCCATCTACGATCCGGTCGGCGGGCACTGCACCCTCTCCCGTGCCGGGCACCTGGCGCCGGCCGTGGTGGACCCGCAGGGCCGGGTGACCTTCCCCGACCTCCCCCTGTCGCCGCCCCTGGGGGTCGGCGGCCACCCCTTCGAGGCCGGGGAGCTGGACCTGCCCGAGGGCAGCCGGCTCGTGCTGTTCACCGACGGCCTGGTCGAGAACCGCGGACGGGACATCGACGAGGGCCTGGAACTGCTCTCCTCGACCATCGCCTACGCGGACCGGACGCCGGAGGAGACCTGCCGCGCCCTGGTGGACACGATGCTGCCCGGGCACCCCAGCGACGACGTGGCCCTGCTGGTCGCCCGGACCCGGCTGCTCGCCCCCTCGTCCGTCGCGACCTGGGACGTCCCGTTCGACACGGAGGCCGTGCCCCGGGTCCGCAGGGAGGTGAGCGCACGGCTCGCCGACTGGGGCCTGGAGGGGGTGGCCTTCGCCACGGAACTGATCCTGAGCGAACTGCTCACCAACGCGCTCCGCTACGGCGCGCCGCCCGTACGGGTCAGGCTGCTGCTGGGCCGGACCCTGGTCTGCGAGGTGTCGGACGGCAGCAACACCTCGCCCCGGCTGCGGCGCGCGGCCACCACCGACGAGGGAGGCCGCGGGCTCTTCCTGGTCTCGCAGTTCGCGGACATGTGGGGCACCCGCTACGCCTCCCGGGGCAAGGTCATCTGGACCGAGCAGAACCTGGACAGCGCCTCGGAACCGGACCCGTCGGCCCTGTTCGACGTCATGGGCCTGTGAGGGCGCCAGTCATGGCGTGACGGCGCCGCATGTTTCGGGAGCGCTCCAAAAACGCGATCCCCCAGGTCTCGTCCCCCCTCCGACCTGCGGCTTCGAAAGCTCTTCGATACTCATCCCGCCGCCAGTCTTGTCAGGGACATGGGCAGTCCCTACAGTCCCTGCCCAACGGAGGGTATGGGAGCGCTCCCATTTGTATACCGGCGGGAGCGCTCCCACGCTCCCCCCACCGTCATGTGAGAGGACCCGCATGCGACCGTCCAAGCACCATGTCCGTGGCAGGCGCGGCCTGTTGGGCGCGCTGCTCACCGCACTCGCCGCCGTGGCGGCGCTGCTGAGCGTCGCTCCGCCCGCCCAGGCCGACACCACGATCTGCGAACAGTACGGATCGACGATGATCCAGGGCCGCTACGTCGTCCAGAACAACCGCTGGGGCACCGGCGACGCCCAGTGCATCGCGGTCACCGACTCGGGATTCCGCGTCACCCAGGCCGACGGCTCCGTACCGACGAACGGCGCCCCGAAGTCCTACCCGTCCGTCTTCAACGGCTGCCACTACACCAACTGCTCGCCCGGCACGAGGCTCCCGGCCCGGCTCAGCACCATCGCCGGCGCGCCGACCGGCATCTCGTACACCTATGTGAGCAACGCGGTGTACGACGCCGCGTACGACATCTGGCTCGACCCCACGCCCCGCACCGACGGCGTCAACCGGACCGAGATCATGATCTGGTTCAACAAGGTGGGCCCCGTCCAGCCCGTGGGCTCGCAGGTCGGCACCGCCACCGTGGCCGGGCGCCCGTGGCAGGTGTGGTCCGGCAACAACGGCTCCAACGACGTCCTGTCCTTCGTCGCGCCGTCGGCGATCACCAGCTGGAACTTCGACGTCATGGACTTCGTCCGGCAGGCCGTCTCCCGGGGTCTGGCGCAGGACAGCTGGTACCTGACCAGCGTGCAGGCCGGGTTCGAGCCCTGGCAGAACGGCGCCGGTCTGGCCGTGACCTCGTTCTCCTCCACGGTCGAGACCGGCAGCGGCGGTTCCGGGGGGTCGGCGGCCTGCAAGGTGGCGTACGCGACGAACGTCTGGCAGGGCGGTTTCAGCGCCGACGTCACCGTCACCAACACCGGCTCCTCCCCCGTCAGCGGCTGGAAGCTGGCCTTCACACTGCCTGCGGGGCAGCAGATCGGCAGCGTCTGGGGTGCCGGCGTGACGCCGTCCTCGGGGGCGGTCACGGCGAGCAACCTCCCCTACAACCCACAGATCGCGCCCGGCGGCCAGGTGTCCTTCGGCTTCCAGGGCAGCTACGGCGGCACCTTCGCCAAGCCGTCCGGTTTCAGCCTGAACGGCGGTGCCTGCGCCACCGCGTGACCCAACCGCTCCGGGACCCGCTCGTCCCCGCCCCGCCGATCGGGCGGGTCCCGGCTCCACCCCGGCGCCGCCCCGCTCCAGGAAAGGCCCGCCCCCAGGAGCCTCCTGCCCGCCAAACGGCTCCCTGTCGCCGGGCGCCACCGCAACGTTCGACTTCACCGCCGACGGCACCGCCGTCACACCCGCACCGCACTGCGCCGGCAGCTGAGCGCGCCGGCCCCGACCCTGGAACGCCCCCTGACCCCCGCACGCACGAGGAGGGCACATGACACACCCCATCCGCCGAGCGCCCGTACCCCGGCCGGGGCCGGGCCGGCGACGGCGCCGGGCGGCCTCGCTGGGCGCGGCGCTCGCCGCCCTGACGCTGGGCCTGGCCGGGCAGTTCACCGCGCACCCGGCGGCCGCCGCGGAGAACCACGTCGACAACCCGTTCGCCGGCGCCTCGTTCTACGTCAACCCCGACTACACCGCCCACGTCCGCACCTCGGCCGCCCAGACCTCCGACCCCGGGCTCCGGGCGAAGATGCGGAAGGTGGGCCGCTATCCCACCGCCGTGTGGCTGGACCGGATCGCCGCCATCGGCGGCGGGGGCGAGGCGGCCGGCCGCAGGAGCCTCGCCGACCACCTCGACCTGGCCCTCGCCCAGAAGCGGCGCGGACAGCCGATCACCGCGACCTTCGTGGTGTACGACCTGCCCGGCCGGGACTGCGCGGCGCAGGCCTCCAGCGGCGAACTCCCGCTCACGCAGGCCGGTCTCGACCGCTACGAGAGGGAGTACGTCGACGCCATCGCGAACGTCTTCAAGAAGCGGAAGTACCGCGACATCCGCATCACGGCGGTGATCGAGCCGGACAGCCTGCCCAACCTGGCGACGAACACCGCCGACCCCGAGTGCGCCCGGGCCAAGAGCAGCGGGATCTACGTCAAGGGCATCCGGTACGCCCTGGACAAGCTGCACGCGCTGCCCAACGTCTACACGTACCTGGACTTCGCGAACTCCGGCTGGCTCGGCTGGGACGGCAACCTGGCCCAGAGCGTGCAGTTGTACACGGACGTCGCCCAGGGCACCGCCGCCGGACCGGCCAGCGTCGACGGGCTGGTCACCAACGTCTCCAACTACATGCCCCTGGAAGAACCCTTCCTGACCGACCCGGACAGGACCGTCGGCGGCAACCCGGTCAAGTCCTCGACGTTCTACGCGTGGAACCCCGACTTCGACGAGTCGGACTTCACCAGGGACGTCCACCGCGCGCTCGTCGCCGCCGGCTGGCCCGCGTCGACCGGCATGGTCGTCGACACCTCCCGCAACGGGTGGGGCGGCCCCGGGCGGCCCACGGCGGAGAGCACCAGCACCGCCCTCGACACCTACGTCGCCGAGTCCCGCGTCGACCGCCGGACCTACCGGGGCCTGTGGTGCAACGTCGGCGGCGCCGGGCTCGGACGGCCGCCGCAGGCCGCGCCCTCCGGCTACCCCGACTCCCACCTCGACGCGTTCCTGTGGGTGAAGCCGCCGGGTGAGTCGGACGGCGCGAGCACCGACGTCCCCAACGACGAGGGCAAGGCCGCGGACCCCATGTGCGACCCGGGGTACGCCCCGCCGGGCGCGGGCGGCAACAAGACCGGCGCGCTGCCCGGCGCCCCGCTGGCCGGGCAATGGTTCCCCGAACAGTTCGCGATGCTCGTGAAGAACGCCCACCCGGCCGTGCGCCCGGGCGGCGGCACCGATCACTGACACGACGTACACCGACGCCCCCGGCGGTCCCGCCCGCCTCGGTACGGCGCCCGCCGGGGGTGCACCACCGCCCGACGCGAACCGAGAGGAGCAGAACGTGGCTCGACGCAACAGACTGGTGTCGGCGGCAGCGGCCCTGTCGACCCTGCTCGCGGCGCTCGCCCTGACCCTGCTGGGGCAGAGCAGCGCGCAGGCGCACGGGGTGGCGATGCTGCCCGGCTCCCGTACCTACCTGTGCTATCTGGACGCGCGCACGACGACCGGCGGGCTGGACCCGACCAACCCCGCGTGCCGGGACGCGCTGGCCGAGAGCGGTGCGACGGCGCTGTACAACTGGTTCGCCGTGCTCGACTCCCACGCCGGCGGCCGGGGCTCCGGTTACGTCCCGGACGGCACCCTGTGCAGTGCGGGCGACCGGTCCCCGTACGACTTCCGCGCCTACAACGCGGCCCGCGCCGACTGGCCGCGGACCCATCTGACCAGCGGGGCGACCATCCAGGCCCAGTACAGCAACTGGGCGGCGCACCCGGGTGACTTCCGTGTCTACGTCACCAGGCAGGGCTGGTCACCGTCCTCCGCCCTGCGCTGGGCCGACCTGGACCTGGTCCAGACGGTCACCAATCCGCCGCAGCAGGGGTCGCCGGGCACCGACGGCGGCCACTACTACTGGGACCTGAAGCTCCCCTCGGGGCGGACCGGTGACGCCCTACTCTTCATCCAGTGGGTCCGCTCGGACAGCCAGGAGAACTTCTTCTCCTGCTCCGACATCGTCTTCGACGGCGGCCACGGCGAGGTCACGGGCATCCGCGGCTCCGGCGGCACACCGACGCCCACGCCCACACCCACGCCGTCGGATCCGCACACCGGTTCCTGCATGGCCGCCTACTCCGTGGTGAACTCCTGGAACGGCGGCTTCCAGGCCTCCGTCGAGGTCATGAACCACGGCACGGCGCCGCTCGACGGGTGGGCGGTGTCCTGGCTGCCCGGGGCGGGCACCAGGATCAGCAGCCTGTGGAACGGCACGCAGTCGTCCGCCGCCGACGGCACGGTCACGGTCCGCAACGTGGACCACAACCGGGTCGTACCCGCCGACGGCAGCGTCACCTTCGGCTTCACCGCCACCTCGACCGGCACCGGCATCCCCGCCGGTCCGATCGGCTGCGCCACGGCGCAGGGCACCCGCTGACCCACACCGGCCGCACCGCCTCCCCGCCCCGGCGTCTACACGCCCTGAGCGCCGGCGCGGCCGGAGCCTGCCGAGCGCTGCCCAAGGAACTGCGCGAGGTGTTCGAGGGCGGTGCGGAAGTCGGCCTCGGGCCCGCCGAAGCCCAGCCGTACCGACCGGGGGGCGTCGAAGGCGGAGCCGGGGACCAGGAGTGTCTTGTGTGCGGCGAGCAGGTCCCGGCAGAACTCCTCGACCGCGGTGCCGTCCTGCGCGGTGGCCAGTTCACGGATCCCCAGCAGGCAGCACACTCCTCCTTCGGGTGGGGTCCAGTCGACGAGTCCGCTGTGCCGGGCCGCCCACTCGGTGAGGTGGGCGAGGTTGCGCCGGGCCTCCGCGGCGCGCCGGCCGATGAGCCGGTCGGCGTGCCGCATGGCGTGCTCGGCGATGAGTTCGACCAGCGGTGACAGGAACAGGGTGGTGCGGTCGCGCAACGGGAAGGTGGCCCGCAGCAGTTCGGGGGAGGTGATCGCCCAGCCGACGCGCAGGCCGGGCAGGCCGAAGGTCTTGGAGAAGGTGCCGTAGGTGACGGTCCGTTCGTAGCGGGTGGCGGGGTCGGGCAGCGGTTCCCAGCGGTGGGCGATCTCCGCCGCCGCCCCGTCCCAGACCAGCACGGCGCCGACGGCCTCCACCCGGGCCAGCAGGGCGTCCAGACCCTGCTGGCTGAGGGTCCTGCCGCTCGGGTTGTGCGGGAAGTTGACGATGACGGCAGCCGTGTCCGGGGTGACCAGCCGGGCCAGTGTGTCCGGGTCGATCTCCCCGTCCCGGACGCTGGCGGCCGGCAGGGGCACCGTCCGGCATCCCGTCTGCCGCGGGAAGTAGCCCAGTGAGTGGTAGATGCTCTCCTGAACCACCACACGGTCACCGGGCCGCAGCAGGGCGTCGAGGGTCAGGGCGATCGCCTCGCTGGACCCGTGGGTGACCAGGACCCGGTCGGCGTCGCCGGCGCAGTACCGGTCGGCGATCGCCTGGCGGATGCCGGCCCCGCCCTCCGAGACGCTGTCGTCCATGACGATGTCGTCCAGGTCCTCGACAGCCAGCGCGCACATCTCCCGGACCTCCGCGAAGGAGTAGGGGTGGACACCGCTGGAGCTGATGTCGAAGCGGCAGGCGGGCAGGTGCCTGCGGTACCACTCTTCCAGAATCGGGGGGTCTTCCTGCCGGGTCCGCAAGGGGGCCATGTCTTCGGGCGCTCTCTTCTCGTCAGGGCTCGGATGTCGGAGTTCCGGAGGGCCGGGGCCTGGGGGCGGTCCCGGCCCTGGAACAGGTGCTCCCCGGTCAGGCGGTGGGCGTGCCGGCCTTCCCGTCGCCGAGCCGGGAACGGAGCGCGTCCGCCAGGTCGAGTCGCTCCCAGGAGAACTCGGGGCGGCCGAAGTGGCCGTAGGCGGCGGTCGGCTGGTAGGCGGCGGTGCGCAGCGACAGGCGCTCGATCACCGCTTCCACCCGCAGGTCCACCAGGTCCGTCAGGGCGGCGGCGATGCGTTCGTGGGCGACCGTGGCCGTGCCGAAGCACTCCACGTCGAGCCAGACCGGCAGCGGGCGGCCGATGGCGTAGGCCAGGCCGATCCGGCAGCGGCCAGCCAGTCCGGCGGCCACGACGTTGGCGGCGAGGTAGCGGGCGACGTAGGCGCCGGACCGGTCGACCTTGGTCGCGTCCTTGCCGGAGCAGCAGCCGCCGCCGTGCCGGACGAGGCCTCCGTAGGCGTCGACCATGAGTTTGCGTCCGGTGAGCCCGGCGTCGGCCGAGGTGCCGCCCACGACGAAGGTGCCCGCGGGGTTGACGTGGATGTCGGTGGGTACGACGCCGCGGTCCTCCAGCGCCGGTGTCACGATCTTGCCCGCCACCAGGTCGGCCAGCTCGTCCAGGGAGAGGTCGGCCGGGTGCTGGGCCGAGACGACGACGATCGCCCGTTCGGCGCCGTCCCGGCGGGACAGTTCCACCTGGACCTTGCCGTCCGGTCCGAGTGCCGGCACACCCCGGTCGCCGGTGGCGCCGACCCGGCGGGCGATGTCGTGGGCGAGGACGCAGCTGAGCGGGAGCCGTTCCGGTGTCTCGTCGCAGGCGTACCCGTAGACGATGCCGGAGTCGCCGGCGCCGCCGCGGTCGACCCCGTCGGCGATCTCGCGGGACTGGCGGTCGAGCAGCACCCGTACGGTCGAGGTGTCGGCGCTCAGTCCGTGCCGCTCCACGTCGTGGTAGCCGATCTCGCGCAGCACGGAGCGGACCGTCGCGTCGACGTCCACCTCGGCGTTCGCGGTGATCTGACCGGTGGCGATCACGTTGTCCCTGGTGACCAGGGTCTCGCAGTTGACCCGGGCGTAGGGGTCGATCGTCAGGAAGGCGTCGAGCACGGCGTCCGAGATCCGGTCCGCGACCTTGTCGGGGTGCCCGGCACACACCGATTCGGCGATCTGCGATCCGGACCGGAAGCTCAGGGGTACGGCCATGTGGACTCCTTGTCTCGAAGCGGGGGGGAGGCTCGGGGCGGGTCAGCGGGAGGGCGGGGCCGGCGGGCCGCCTCACGCCGTTCGGGACAGTTCGGCGAGGACCGCCTCGCGCTGGGCCGTGGGACCGATGCTCATCCGCAGGCAGTCGGTCAGTCCGGGTGCGGCCAGATGCCGTACGAACACCCCGGACTGCGCGAGTCGTTTGGCGACGGCACCGGCGGTCTCGGTGTCGGCGCACCGGAAGGTCACGAAGTTCGTCGTGCCCTCCAGCACGGTGTAGCCGAGCTCGGTGAGCCGCCGGCCGTAGTGGGCCCTGCCCTCGGCGGTGCGCCGGACGGTGTCGGTCAGGTGCCCGACGGCGTCGAGCGCGGCGAGTGCGGCCGCCTCGGCGACCCGGCCGACGACGTAGTGCTCGCCGCCCCGGCGCAGTGCGGCCAGCAGGGCGCGGTCGCCCACCGCGTAGCCGATCCGCAGGCCGGCCAGGGCGTGGGCCTTGGAGAAGGTGCGCAGCCAGAGCATGCGCCGGCCGGTCACCCCGTCGGCCGCCAGCCGGTCGGCGGGCGGCTGGTATTCGGTGTAGGCGCCGTCGACGACCAGCAGGGTCCGGGCCGGCAGCCGGTCCGCCAGCCGCAGCAGGGCCGGAGCGCCCAGCGAACCGCCGGTCGGGTTGTCGGGGTCGGCGAGGTAGACGACGTCCGCGCCGGTGTCGGTGGCCCGCCGTATCAGGGCCTCGGTGTCCACGCGCGCGTCCCGGTACGGCACGAGGTGGACCGTGGCGCCGCAGGCACGTGCGAAGTAGGCGAAGGTCGGATAGGTGGCGTCGCTGGTCACGGCGGTGCGCCCCGGCCCGAGGAAGGCACGGCCGATGACACCGAGCAGTCCGTCGATGCCGGAGCCGATGTGCACGTGGTCCTCGGGTACGCCGAGCGTGTGCCCGAGCCGCCGGCGCAGCTCGTGGTGGTCGCAGTCGGGGTAGCGGTGGCACTCCTGGGCGGCGGCGCCGATGGCGCGGACCACCTCGGGGGCCGGTCCGAACTCGTTCTCGTTGGTGCTGAGCCGTTCGCGCGCCCGCAAGCCGGTGGCGCGTTCGGTCATCTCCAGGGAAGGGAAGGGATTGTCTTCCCCGCCGGTCACCGCCTCCCCTCCCGGGAGAGGTCGGCCGCGTCGGCCAGCCCCAGGCGCTCGGCGAGGTATTCGTTGTACCGCCGCATGGCCAGCATCCGCAGCAGTCCGCCGGTGATCAGTTCGATGCTGGCGTCCGGCTCGGCCTCGACGATGGGCAGCACGACTCCGTCCAGCCACTCGGGGCCGTGTTCGGCGTCGCCCTCCATGTGGTTGAAGAAGAACTCGAAGTCGTGCTGGGCGGTGAACCCGTTGCGTTCCAGGCCCTTGACGACCGCCGCGTCGCGGTCGACGTCGAACAGTTCGGGCATGGCCAGGCTGCCCAGGGCCTTGAAGTAGTGGCGCCGGTTGCAGGCCAGCAGGAAGTACAGGTTGTGCCCGGCGTACGGCCGCCAGTCCTCCCAGGGCGGGACGGTGGGCAGTTCGAGGCCGAGCCGGCGCAGGCTGCGGGTGAACTGCAGGGTGTGCGCGGCGTCGGCCCGGCCTTCCCCGCACTCGTCCCACATGTGCTTGCTGATCTCGTGCTTGACGCCCTCCATGAAGTGCGGCTGGGCGAGCACGAGGGCGTCGTAGAAGCGGTAGTTGAGGTAGCCGTCCGCCTGGATGAAGGCGGCCAGCTGCTCGGTCGTGGCCTTCTCGGCCAGGTAGGTCTCCACCGCCCGGTCGAGGTCGCTGCGTTCCTTCGCGGCGGCGAGGAACCACTCGCGGACGAACCCGGGATGCCGGGCGTCGGCCTCGGAGGGCAGCCGGTCGGCGATCTCCTCGACGTCCGCGGCGAGGACCCGGTCCTCGTACAGGGAGCGGAACGCGTTGAACCAGGCGCTGCGTTCATGGCGTGCGGCCGGGCTGAGCGGGTGTCCCAGCAGGGTCTCGTACACCGTGTAGGCGCTGCGGTGGACGTCGAGCAGCGCGTCGTCGTCCCCGTGGGACAGTCCCTCCTCCAGCCTCCGGGTGAGTGCGGCCGTCAGGTCGTCGTGGACGGGAAGCCGCTCCACCGTCGTCCCGGGGCCGCGGAGGCACTCGTTCAGCCTGCGTTCCACCGATTCGGCCGGGGTCTCGTGCGCGCCGCGCAGCACTCCGTCCCGAGCCGGCATCCGCTCCAGGCTCAGATCCCTGCTCACTCGCCTGTCCTCCGTCGCTGTCGTTCCGTGTGTGGGCGCGATGTGCGGGGAAGCCGGTCCCGGCTCCTCACACGATCTCCGGGTCGGGGTATTCGATGGGTTCCTGCTGCCAGTTGACGGCGCGCAGCACGCGGACGCCGTTGGCGTCGACGGCGTGCCGCGGGTAGGCGTCCGGCGAGTCGATCAGCGGGACGGTGTACTTCCCGGTGGCGTGCGGCAGGACGTATTCGGGCACGGCGGGGTTGGATATGTGCCGTTTGAGCGCGCGTACGATCTCCACCCCGCGGCTGACGGGCACGCGGAAGGCGCTCGCCTCGGGGCTGTGCGGCATGAAGTGGTACAGGTAGCCGGCGTGGACGCCGCGCCGGTACAGGCCCATGCACAGCTCCCGCATCGTCGCGGTGTCGTCGTTGACGCCGCCGAGCAGCGGGACGTTGGCGAAGAGGATGGGCACCGCCCCGTGCAGCCGGCGTATCGCGTCGTCGAAGTCCGGGCTGAGTTCACGGGGATGGGTGATGTGCAGGCCGACCGCGGTCACGTCGTGCCGGGCCAGTACGGAGACGAGACCGGAGTCGATGCGGTACGGGTTGAAGGTGAGCGAGCGGGTGTGCAGGCGCACGATCAGGTCGGGGCGGGCGGCGCGCGCCTCCGTGAGCACCTGGTCGATCTGGTCGTTGCTGTGCATGAGCGGCTCGCCGCCGCTCAGGATCATCTCCTCCACCTGCGGGTTGGCGCGCAGGAAGTCGAGCGTGGCCTGCCAGTGGCCGCGGTCGAAGGAGACCTTGGTGGAGTCGCGGTCCAGGGTGCGCAGCGCCTCGTAACAGAACTGGCAGTAGGCGTGACACACGTTGGCGTAGCGGACGATGACCCGGTTGTCGTACTTGTGCTGGGCGATCGGGGTGACCATCTCGCTGGGCAGTTCCCAGTTCTCGGTCTTCCCGTCGTACGTGTAGGGGTCCTCCCCGTCACCGGTCTCGTCGGTGTCGATCGGGACGACCTGCTTCCACAGCGGGTCGTCGGCCAGCGGGTTGCCCGTGTGGGGGTCCGTCTCGACGAGGCTGAGGAAGTAGGGCGTCGCCTGGAACCGCTTGGTCCGGTTGTGCCGGTCGATGATGTCCAGCATCCGCTGCTCGCAGTTGGGGAAGTGGCTCTTCAACTGGCGGGACGTGCGCACCGCGTTGCGTTGTTGCCACTTCCAGTCCGTCCACGCCTGCCTCGCGGCGTCGGGGGACAGGGTTTCCACAGCCATCGAGATCCTTCGGGGTTCAGCGGCGGTGAGGTCAGGGGTCGGTACCGGTCCGCTCAGACCACGCGTACGGCCGAGGTGACGGGTGCCGCGACGATCAGCTCACGGACCGCCTCGGCGGCCCGGGTGCGCAGCTCGGCCAGCGAGGCCACGGAGTAGAAGGCGGCGTGCGGGGTGAGCAGCACGCGGGGGTGGTCGCGCAGCCAGTGCGGCAGTTCCGGTTCGCCCTCCACGACGTCGAGCGCGACGCGGCCGGGGCGGCCGACGGCCAGGGCCCGGCGCAGCGCGGAGACGTCGACCACGCCGCCGCGTGCCGTGTTGATCAGCAGCGAGCCGGGCTTCATCCGGTCCAGTTCGCGCGCGCCCAGCAGGTGGTGGGTGGTGGAGTCGAGCGGGACGTGGACGCTCACCACGTCGGCGTCGGCGAGCAGTTCGTCGAGCGAGTGCCTGCGCTCCAGGCCCAGGGACTTCTCGATTCCGGGGTGGTTGTGGGGGTCGTGGAAGCAGACCCTGATGCCGAAGGCGCGGGCGCGCTGGGCGACGGCCAGGCCGATGCGGCCGAGCCCGACGATGCCCCAGGTCATGCCGCGCACCCGTGGGGCGTCGGTGATGGAGCGCCAGTCCCAGCCGCCGTCGCGCACGTGTTCACGGAGCTCGGAGAGCCTGCGGACCTGGGCGAGGAAGAGGGCGAGGGTGTGGTCGGCGACTTCCTCGGTGCCGTAGTGGGGGATGTGGAAGACGCTGGTGCCGGCGGCGCGGGCGGCCTCGACGGCGACGTGGTCGAACCCCGTGCTGGCGCAGACGACGGCGCGGCATCGGGTGTTGCGGGTGAAGTAGGAGGCGTCGAGCGGGACGCGGTGCCAGAGGATCATGTAGTCGCACTCGGCCTCCAGCAGCCGGTCCCGCTCGTCGTCCGGCACGATGACCAGACGCACGGTGCCGTGCGGGCCGACGACGCGTCCCTCGATGTCGGGGCTCTCGACGTATCCACCGCCCGGAGCGTCCACCACCCACACGACGGGCGTCTTGTCGTGGCCGTCTCCCGTGTCCCTGGGCACGTCAGGCGCCAGCTGAACCATCGCTCCCCTTTGGCATAGGTGCGGACGAAACAGCCGCGCGGACGGCCGGATGCGGGCCACCGCCGGCGGGTTCGGGGGTTTCTCCGTGCCGACCGGAGAAAAAGGAGAAGTTACCTGCACGGGCCTCCGGCCTGCGAGCCGGGCCAGCCGTCATGCGCATCCGTCAGCCGATTGAAATAGATGAGAATTACAGGCGGTAACCACTCTGTTCTATCAGTTCGAAAACGGACGCACAAGGATGCCGTCGCGCGCATTCCAGCCGGTTTCGAGTGTGCGGGGCAGCATCCCCGACCGCGGCGTGACTCAATCCTGACCGCCTACCACCCGGGCGAGCCAGGTCGAGAACCGGACATGCCAGGGGTGGAATCTCCGCCGGCGCGAGATGCCCTGAATAGCCGTCTGTATTCCATCTTGTCCGTGCCTCTTTCCGCCGCACACGGCCAGAAGGAGCGGTTACCGTCCGGTTGGTATCCCTACACAGTGGCCGGATACGCGGCCTCCGTACGGTGCAATCGCCTCTTCGCCATCCCCCGTACCACCGGAAGTTTTAAATTCTTTTCGACGGCGGACCCGCACCGCGATTTGGCGGGGCCCGTTCGACGTGCGGTTTCGCCGCACTACCGAATCCGGCGGTCGACTCGTTACCCTGGGATCCTGTCGCCGGTAAAAAATCTTGCGCTGACGCGCGTTACCGGCCGCCCGGTATTTCTCGCCACTCGACCGCCGCCGCAGACGGGTCCGGCAATCCGGCTCGTCGCTTCTCGGGCTTCCTCGGGCTTCCCCCTCCCGTGCTCAGATGAAAGAGGTGCGCTTACTTGCCACACCGTGAGGACACTCGGCACACCGACCACGCGACAGGCCCCCGGGGCCCTTCCGACAGCCGGCCGACGACAGCGGCCGGGCGCGCGCACGCCCTGCACGGCAGAACGCGGGAACTCGCCGCGCTCGAACAGGTCCTTGACCGCGACGAACCCGGCGTGCCGCTCATCGAGGTGCGGGGCGACCCCTGGATGGGCAAGTCGGCTCTCCTGGCCGCCCTCGGCGAACGCGCGCGTGAGCGGGGGTGGACGGTGGCTTCCGCGGCGGCCGGATCCGTCCCCGAGGGGCTTCCGTTCGGCGTCTTCGCCGACGCCCTCGACGAGCTGCTGACTGCGGCCGGCGAGCAGAGCGTGTCCTGGCTCTCCCCGCACCACCTGTCCTGGCTGGCCGGCATCTTCCCGGCATTGTCCTGGCACGCCCCGGCCGTCGCGCTCCCCGCCAACCCCTCCGAGCACCACCACGTCCTGCACGCGGTCCGCAGCCTCCTCGGCCACCTCGGCTCCCGGGCCCCCCTGCTGCTGGTCCTCGACGACATGCACCTGGCCGACGAGGCGTCGGTCCTGCTCCTGCAGCACCTGCTGCGGCATCCCGCCCCGCGGGTGGTGCCGGCCCTCGCGCACCGGCCCCGGCAGAACCCCCAGAGCCTGCGCATCCTGTTGGGCGAGGCCGCGGCGGCCGGCCGGTCCACCCGGCTGGAGCTGGCGCCGCTGTCCGACGAGCAGCTCGGCGGCCTCCTGCCCCGGCCCCTGCTGCCCGCCCGGCTGCGCAGCCTGCTCCACGCCTCCCAGGGCCGCCCCGGGCTGCTGCGCGCCCTCGCCCTGAGCGCCCCGTGCGCCGACGACGTGCCGGGCGGCCCCCACTCCCCCGCCGACCCGGCCATGTCCCTGCTGCGCGAGTTCCGCGGACTGTCCTCCCTGGGGCGGACGGTGGCGCACGCGGCGGCCGTGCTCCAGGAACCCTTCGACACCGCACTCCTGGCGGAGGCGGCGCGGGCCGGGGAGGACGAGACCCGGGCGGGGGTGGACGAGCTGGTCCGGCGCGACATCCTGCGGCCCGGCGCCACCAGGGGGACCTTCCGGTTCCGCGATCCGCTGGTGCGCCGCACGGCGCACGACACGGCGGGTGTCGCCTGGCAGCTGGGCGCGCACGCACGCGCGGCCGCGGCGCTGCGCGACCGTGCGGCCTCCCCGGCACGCGTCGCCTGGCACCTGGGCCACAGCGGGCTCACCGCCCGGGACGGCGAGGGCGTCCGCATCCTCCAGGAAGCGGCGCGCTCCGTGCTGTGGCAGCGCCCCGACCGCGCGGCCGGCTGGCTCGGGGCGACGCTGGATCCGCGCTCGGACACCGGCGATCCCCGGCAGCGGCTGCGACTCGCCACCGCGCTGGCGCTGAGCGGCGATCCGGCCGGGAGCCTGGCCGTGTTCGACGGCACGCTGGCGAAGGGCTCGGTGACGCATCCGGACGCCGAGCTGTGGCGGGCCCGGGTGCTGCGCCTGCTGGGCCGGCACGGCGAGGCGGCCGACCTGCTGGAGAAGACGGCCGCCAACCTGGCCGCGGACGCCCACGCGTTGCGGGCCCGTACGACGGGGGCCCTGCTGGAGACCTGCCTGGAGGCGGACGAACGCCCGCGCCCGGCCCTGGTCGAGGACGCCGGCGTCGTCGCCGTACCCGACCCCGCCCTGCAGGCCCTGCTGCTCGCGCTGCGGGCGCTGGCGTCCGGTCCCGGCGGCGCCGCGGACGGCGGGCAGGCCGAGCTGGTGCAGCGCGCGGCCCGCCTGGCGGACGGGCTGGGCGACGAGCCGGCGCTGCGCGCGCTGGACACCCTGCACTGGGTAGCGCGAGCCGAGAGCGCGCTGGGCCGGGACACCGCGGCCCTCGGGCGGCTGGAGCGCGCACTCGACCTCGCGCTGCGGCACCGGCTGCGCTACGTCGTCCCCCAACTGGCCGTCGCGGCGGGGCGGATCCTGCTGGCCCGGGGGGACACGGCCGCCGCCGGGCTGTACGCCGACCACGCCCGGCGCGCCGCCGACCGCATGGGCAGCGGCTTCCAGGCCGACGCGGCCGGCCGGCTCCGCGCCCGGATCGACCGGACCGGCCCGCTCGGCACCTCACTCGCCGGCGTGGGGAGGGATGTGGCGGAGGCCGAGCCGGAACCCGGCACGGTCGAGGCGCCCGAGCCGGTGCCGGACGTCCGCCCGGCGGATTCGACGACCGGGCTGAGCCGGCTGAGCGAACGCGAACGGGAGATCTCCGTGCTGGTCAGCAAGGGCCGGACCAACCAGCAGATCGCCCGGGCGCTGGCGCTCAGTCCCAAGACGGTGGAGACCTATCTGGCCCGGGTGTTCAAGAAGCTCACGCTGTGTTCGCGGGCCCAGCTGGCCGCGCTCGTCGGGATGGAGGGGGGCCTGGCCGGCTGAGCGGGACGCCGGCCCCTCAGGACGCCGGGGCCCGCAGCACCGCCCGTCCGATGAGATCACGCATGACCTCGCTAGGCCCGGCGGCGATGGTGGCCGCGCGGGCGTCGCGGTGGATCCGCGCGACCGTCGAGGAGTCCAGGTAGCCGGCCGAGCCGTGCAGTTGGAGGCTGGTCTCGGCCAGCCGGCACGCCAGTTCCGTCGTGTGCAGCTTGGCCATCGAGCACTCGGTGGCCGGCAACTCCCCCTGCTCGTGGAGCCAGGCTGCGTGGTAGACGAGCTGACGGGCCGCCGCGAGGTCGGTCGCGAGGTCGGCGATGCGGTGGGCGGGAGCCTGCAGGTCGGCCAGGTGGCCGCCGAACGCCCGGCGCCCGGTCAGGAACCGCCGGGTGTCCTCCAGGCAGCGGTCCATCCCGCCGAGCGCCGCCGCTGCCGCCACCAGGCGTTCCAGTTGCAGGCCCCGCATCAGCTGGTAGAAGCCGCTGCCCGGCCGCCCGAGCAGGCAGCCGGCCGGGACCCGCACCCCGTCGTAGGTCACCGTGGCCGTCCCGGCGGAGCGCCAGCCGAGCGTGGCCACCGGCTCGGCGGTGATGCCGGGCAGGTGGGCGTCGACCACGAGCAGGGAGAGCCCCGTCGTGCCGCGCGGCCCGGAGGCGGCGGGGGGCGAGGTGCGGACGGCCACGACGTGGAAGTCGGCGGTCGTGCCGTTGCTGACCATGGACTTCACCCCACGGACCAGGTAGTGGTCGCCGTCCGGTTCCGCCGTGGTGACGAGCCCGGACAGGTCCGCGCCCGCGCCGGGCTCGGTGATCGCCAGGGCGGCGACCCGGTCGCCGCCGACCGCGGGGGCGAGGTAGTCGCGGTCCAGGGCGGGGTCGCGGGCCGTCGCCAGGTAGTGCGTGGCCATGTAGGCGTGCACGGACACCGCGGCGCGGCAGCCGCCCAAGCCGGTGCGGCCGAGTTCCTCCAGGAACACCACGGACGTGAACAGGTCCTGCTCCGTGCCGCCCACCCGCCGGGGATGCAGCAGGCCCAGCAGGCCCTCGTCGCCGAGGACCTTCCACGCCGTACGGGGCAGTGCACCCTCCCGCTCCCAGGACTCGCCGGCCGGCCCGACGAGCGCGTCCAGCACCGCGCGCACCCGGGCGCGGAACTCCTCGTGCCGTTCGGTCAGGTAGACGGATCGTGTCATCCGGCGGCTCCGAGTTCGCGGTTGAGCAGGTCCACCACACCGGCGGACGGATCGGAAAGGAAGAAGTGGCCCCCGGACACCTCGTGGCCCCGGAACCCGCCGGACGCCAGGTGCCGCCACGCCCGTACGGCGCTGCGCGGGGCGACCGGGTCGGCGTCGCCCCACAGCACGGTGACGGGGACGGGGACGGGCCGCGGCGGGTGCGCCGGCCAGGTCTCGGCCAGCCGCACATCGGCGCGCAGGGCGGGTGCGAACAGCCGGAACAGGCCGGGGCTGGCGAGGACTTCCGCCGGTGCGCCGCCCAGGTCCCGCAGCCGGGCGGTGAATTCCGGCTCCGGCAGGTGGTGGATGGCCGGCAGCGGGCGGGCGACGCCCGGGGCGCGGCAGGCGGAGATGACGACGCGCTCCGGTGGGCGGCTGAGCGCGGCGGTCGCCGCCTCGTACGCGAGCATGCCGCCCATGCTGTGCCCGAAGAGGACGTACGGCGAGGGCACGTGCCGCATCAGGGCGCGGCCGAACGCGCCGACCAGCGCGTCCCAGTCGGACAGCGGCCGTTCGCCCAGCCGGCTCTCCCGGCCGGGCAGCCGGACCCACACCGGCTCCACGTCCGGGGACAGCCCCTCGGTCCAGTCCCGGAAGACGGCCGCGCCGCCGCCCGCGTACGGCAGGCCCACCAGCCGGATCCGGGCGGCTGGCCGGGCCAGCGGCCGGTGGAACCACCGGCTGGTGGAGGTCACCGGGGCCGGGCCGGACCGGAGGGCGGCTCGCCGGAGGCCTGGACCGCGGCGGCCAGCGCGCCGAAGGTGCTCGCGGTGAAGATCAGGTCCGGTTCCAGCGCGTCCTCGCCGAGCTGCTCCTCCAGCCGGGTCAGCAGGCGCATGGCGGTCAGCGAGTCGCCCCCGAGGTCGAAGAAGTCCGCGTCCGGGCGGACCGCCTCGGCGCCGAAGATGCCCGCCCAGACCCGGGCGAAGACCTCGACACGGGCCGAGTGCGGGACGGTGGCCGGGGACGCCTCCGCCGCATGGTCCCTGGCCGCGCCGAGGTCGGTGGTGAGCTCGAACCGGCCCGGTGCCGGGCTGCCGGGCAGCCTGCGGGCCAGCAGGTCGCGCAGTTCGGCCTCCAGGCGCCACAGCACCGGTCCGGGGTCCGGGCGGTGCGCCGTCCCGGGTGGGCGGGGGCCGGGGTGCGCGGGTGCGCCGGGGCGGCGGGCGTAGACGTTGACGCAGGCGGTGTCGGCCAGCCGCGGGTCCTGCTCGTGGACGACGGTGAAGCCGCGGCTCTCCAGGGTCTTGGTGACGGAGGCCAGGCGTCCCTCGACGTCGTGCACCTCCATCACGATCTGCCGGATGCCGGCCCACAGTTCGGGGGTGATGCCCCGCAGCACGTCCTCCTCGGCCTTCTCCACGTCGATCTTGAGCAGGTCGATCCGGGTCAGCGCGTGGTCGGCGGCGATCCGGGCGAGCGTGGTGACGGCGACCCGCCGGTGCTCGGTGGCCAGCAGGTCGGCGGCGAGCCGGTCGGCCACGAGCCGGTCCTGCGGGTCCACGCCCTCGCTGTCGGCGCCGGTGAGCAGGTAGCCGCGCAGGGTGCGCCGGTCGTCGTCGGCGTCGGCGAACGCGCCGGACATCACGCTGTTGTGCGGGTAGAAGGTGAAGTCCGTCTCCCCCTCGGCGGCGCCGACGGCCCGGGCGACGACCGTGACGTCGGCCGCGTGCAGTTCGGCGTTGACGGCCACCGCGGCGGCGAGTTCGGCGAGTGGTTCGCAGGCGATGATCCGCGCTCCGGGGCTGCGGCGGGCCGCGCAGAGGGTGAACATGCCGATGTTGGCGCCGACGTCCACGACGACGGCGCCGGCGGGCAGGTCGACGCCGTGCCGGAAGTACACGTCGTCCACGAAGATCTCGCGGTGGAGGAAGTCGCTCTCGCTGCGGTTCACCCCGGCCACCCGGAGGTCGGCGGCGGGCTCGTGCCAGCCGAACGGCCCGAGGCGGCCGGCCGCCGCCAGGGCCGCCGAGCGGTGCTGGGGGGGGGGGCGCGGCCGCTCCGGGTGCGGGCGGGGGGGCGGGGGGGCGGCGGCGG
>NZ_JBEYXJ010000110.1:0-27801 GCF_040645015.1 Streptomyces sp. NPDC046881
CCGGAACCGCATAGTTCCGGCCACCCCGGCGGCACGTTTCTGCTGAGGCTGCTGAGTGCTTACGCGTCCTCGTGGGTGGCGACCGCGCGACGCGCGTCCGCGTCCAGGACGCCCCAGCTGATCAGCTGCTCGGTGAGGACCGAGGGGGACTGGTCGTAGATGACGGCGAGTGTGCGCAGGTCGTCCTGGCGGATGGAGAGCACCTTGCCGTTGTAGTCACCGCGCTGGGACTGGATCGTCGCCGCGTAGCGCTGCAGGGGGCCCGCCTTCTCGGCCGGCACGGTGGCCAGCCGCTCCAGGTCGAGGACCAGCTTCGGCGGCGGCTCGGCGGCGCCGCCCGGCGTGGTGCCCGGCAGGAGCTCCTGCACCGGAACGCCATAGAAATCGGCCAGCTCGGCCAGTCGCTGCACGGTCACGGCGCGGTCGCCGCGCTCGTACGAACCGACCACCACGGCCTTCCAGCGACCCTGGGACTTCTCCTCGACACCGTGGAGGGAAAGGCCCTGCTGGGTGCGGATGGCCCGGAGCTTGGCCCCGAGCTGTTTGGCGTATTCGCTGGACATATAGCTCCCCGGACACTGTGTCGACGCGACCGGACTGTCTTCCCGCCGCGCGGCTGGTAACTCACTGTGAGGTTACGCAGCGTGACTCTTGTGCGTCAAGCCGAATGGTCCACACCGACTCTTCCGTGGTAGTGGCGATCGGCTGGGCCAAGCGGGTGAAATCGGGGTGACGCGAGGATGCCGCGTGCGTGCCCGGGGGGTGGCTGAGGGCCGCCCCGGTGACCTGCTACGGTGGATGGCGCAATTCCGACGTCCTTTAAGGTCCGTCCCGTGAGGCGGAGAAGGAGGTCCGTTTCGTATGGACAAGCACGACTCGCCCGCGCAGCCGCACGCGTCCGATGCCCGGCCCGTTCTCGAGGGCCCCGACATCGCGCGGGTGCTGACCCGCATCGCCCACGAGATCGTCGAGCGCGCCAAGGGCGCCGACGACGTGGTGCTCCTCGGCATTCCGACCCGCGGCGTCTTCCTCGCCCAGCGGCTCGCCGCCAAGCTGGAGCAGATCACCGACCGCAAGGTCCCGGTCGGCTCGCTCGACATCACCATGTACCGCGACGACCTGCGCATGCACCCCCCGCGCGCGCTGGCCCGCACCGAGATCCCCGGTGACGGCATCGACGGCAAGCTGGTCGTCCTCGTCGACGACGTGCTCTTCTCCGGCCGCACCATCCGCGCCGCCCTCGACGCCCTGAACGACATCGGGCGTCCGCGCGCGGTGCAGCTCGCGGTCCTGGTCGACCGCGGCCACCGCGAACTGCCCATCCGCGCCGACTACGTCGGCAAGAACCTCCCCACGTCGCTGCGGGAGACGGTCAAGGTCCAGCTCGCCGAGGAGGACGGTCGCGACACCGTGCTGCTCGGTGTGAAGGCCGGCCAGTAGCAACCCGGGCGCCGGGCTGCTTCGGCATGCCCGCACACGCGCCGGTTTGCCGTACATCTCCTCACATGAACTGCCTTACGGAGCCTGACAGATGCAGCGTCATCTCATCTCGGCCGCCGACCTCACCCGCGACGACGCCGTCCTGATCCTCGACACCGCCGAGGAGATGGCCCGGGTGGCCGACCGGCCGATCAAGAAGCTGCCGACCCTGCGCGGCCGCACGATCGTCAACCTCTTCTTCGAGGACTCCACGCGTACCCGGATCTCCTTCGAGGCCGCCGAGAAGCGGCTGTCCGCGGACGTGATCAACTTCTCCGCCAAGGGCTCGTCGGTGTCCAAGGGCGAGTCCCTGAAGGACACCGCGCAGACCCTGGAGGCCATGGGCGTCGACGCCGTGGTCATCCGGCACGGCGCCTCCGGAGCCCCGTACCGCCTCGCCAACTCCGGCTGGGTCGACGCCGCCGTCATCAACGCCGGCGACGGCACCCACCAGCACCCCACCCAGGCGCTGCTGGACGCCTTCACCATGCGCCGCCGGCTGATCGGCCGCGACGCCGGACTCGGCCAGGACCTGTCCGGCAAGCGGATCACCATCGTCGGTGACGTCCTGCACAGCCGGGTCGCCCGCTCCAACGTCGACCTGCTGCACACCCTCGGCGCCGAGGTCACCCTCGTCGCCCCGCCCACCCTGGTGCCGGTCGGCGTCGAGTCCTGGCCGTGCGCGGTCTCGTACGACCTCGACAGCGCGCTGCCCAAGTGCGACGCCGTGATGATGCTCCGCGTCCAGCGCGAGCGCATGAACGCGGCCTTCTTCCCCACCGAGCGCGAGTACGCGCGGCGCTACGGCCTCGACGGCGACCGCATGGCCAAGCTGCCCGAGCACGCCGTCGTGATGCACCCCGGCCCGATGGTGCGCGGCATGGAGATCACCGCCGAGGTCGCCGACTCCGACCGCTGCACCGCCGTCGAGCAGGTCGCCAACGGCGTCTCCATCCGGATGGCCGTCCTGTACCTGCTGCTGGGCGGGAACGAGCCTGCCGTCACCCACTCTCGTACCGAGGAGAAGTAAGACACATGAGCAAGACCCTGATCCGTGGTGCGAAGGTGCTCGGCGGCGCGCCGCAGGACGTCCTGATCGACGGCGAGACCATCGCCGAGGTGGGCAGCGGCCTGTCCGCCGAGGGCGCCGAGGTGGTCGAGGCCGACGGCAAGGTGCTCCTGCCCGGCTTGGTCGACCTGCACACCCACCTGCGCGAGCCCGGCCGCGAGGACTCCGAGACCGTCCTCACCGGCACCCGCGCGGCGGCGAGCGGCGGCTACACGGCCGTGTTCGCCATGGCCAACACCTTCCCGGTCGCGGACACCGCCGGTGTGGTCGAGCAGGTCTGGCGGCTCGGCAGGGAGCACGGCTACTGCGACGTGCAGCCCATCGGCGCCGTCACCGTCGGCCTGGAGGGCAGGAAGCTCGCCGAGCTGGGCGCCATGCACGAGTCCGCCGCCGGCGTCACCGTCTTCTCCGACGACGGCAAGTGCGTGGACGACGCGGTGATCATGCGCCGCGCGCTGGAGTACGTGAAGGCCTTCGGCGGTGTCGTCGCCCAGCACGCGCAGGAACCGCGCCTCACCGAGGGCGCCCAGATGAACGAGGGCGTCGTCTCCGCCGAGCTGGGCCTGGGCGGCTGGCCGGCCGTCGCCGAGGAGTCGATCATCGCGCGGGACGTGCTGCTCGCCGACCACGTCGGCTCCCGCGTCCACATCTGCCACCTCTCGACCGCCGGCAGCGTCGAGATCGTCCGCTGGGCCAAGTCCCGCGGCATCCAGGTCACCGCCGAGGTCACCCCGCACCACCTCCTCCTCACGGATGAGCTGGTGCGCACCTACAACCCCGTCTACAAGGTCAACCCGCCGCTGCGCACCGAGCGCGACGTGCTGGCCCTGCGCGAGGCGCTCGCCGACGGCACGATCGACATCGTCGCCACCGACCACGCCCCGCACCCGCACGAGGACAAGGACTGCGAGTGGGCCGCCGCCGCCATGGGCATGGTCGGCCTGGAGACCGCGTTGTCAGTGGTCCAGGAGACCATGGTCGACACGGGCCTGCTGGACTGGGCCGGCGTCGCCGACCGCATGTCCGCCAAGCCCGCGCAGATCGGACAGGCCACCGGGCACGGCCGTCCCGTCTCGGCTGGTGAGCCCGCCAACCTCACCCTCGTCGACACGGCATACCGTGGCCGGGTGGACCCCGCGGGCTTCGCCTCGCGCAGCCGCAACACCCCCTACCAGGGACGCGAGCTGCCGGGCCGTGTGACGCACACGTGGCTGCGGGGCAAGGCCACGCTCGTCGACGGGAAGCTCACGTGACACCTGTAATCCTGCTGGCCGAGGCGAAGAAGTCGGCCGAGGTCACCGACTGGGGGGCCCGCATCGGCTGGCTCGTCGGACTGGCCCTGTTCATCGCGCTGGTCTACTGGCTGATGCGTGAGGGCTGGAAGTGGCGCGGCACCCTCCAGGGCGACATCCCGGCGCTGCCCACCGCGCCGGAGCAGCCCGGCGAGGCGAGACTGACGATGAGCGGCCGCTACCACGGCTCCACCACCGCCGGGCAGTGGCTGGACCGCATCGTGGCCCACGGCCTGGGCACCCGCAGCCGGGCCGAGCTCACCCTGACCGACGCGGGCCTGGAGGTCGAGCGCCCCGGAGCGACCGACTTCTTCGTCCCCACGGCCGCCCTGCGCGGCGCCCGCCTCGACAAGGGCATCGCCGGCAAGGTCCTCACCGAGGGCGGACTGCTGGTGGTGACCTGGGCACACGGCGACAAACTGATCGACTCCGGTTTCCGCTCCGACCGCGCGGCCGAGCACACCGAGTGGGTCGACACCCTGAACCACATGATCAACGACACGGAAGGCGCACGATGACGACCTCCACCAGGGGAAGCTCCTCCCAGAGGAACCAGGCGCTTCCCGCCGTACTCGTCCTGGAGGACGGCCGCATCTTCCGCGGCCGCGCCTACGGGGCCGTGGGGGAGACCTTCGGCGAGGCCGTGTTCTCCACCGGCATGACCGGCTACCAGGAGACCCTCACCGACCCGTCGTACGACCGCCAGATCGTCGTCGCGACCGCCCCGCAGATCGGCAACACGGGCTGGAACGACGAGGACGACGAGTCGAGTCGCATCTGGGTCTCCGGCTACGTCGTGCGCGACCCCGCGCGCGTGCCGTCCAACTGGCGGGCCAAGCGCTCCCTGGACGACGAGCTGGAGCGGCAGGGCGTCGTCGGCATCTCCGGCATCGACACCCGGGCCCTGACCCGCCACCTGCGCGAGCGCGGCTCCATGCGCGCCGGCATCTTCTCCGGCGAGGCGATCGCGCCCGAGGCGGAGCTGCTGGAGCGCGTGCAGGCCCAGCCGCACATGAAGGGCGCGAGCCTCTACGAGGAGGTCGCGACCAAGGAGGCGTACGTCGTCCCGGCCGTCGGCGAGAAGCGGTTCACGGTCGCCGCCATCGACCTCGGCATCAAGGGCATGACCCCCCACCGCATGGCCGAGCGCGGCATCGAGGTGCACGTCCTGCCCGCCACCGCCACGGCCGACGACGTCTACGCCGTCAACCCGGACGGTGTCTTCTTCTCCAACGGCCCGGGCGACCCGGCCACCGCCGACGGCCCGGTCGCGCTGATGACCGCCGTCCTGGAGCGCAGGACGCCCCTGTTCGGCATCTGCTTCGGCAACCAGATCCTCGGCCGCGCCCTCGGCTTCGGCACCTACAAGCTGAAGTACGGCCACCGGGGCATCAACCAGCCGGTCCAGGACCGTACGACCGGCAAGGTCGAGGTCACCGCGCACAACCACGGCTTCGCCGTGGACGCGCCGCTCGACAAGGTCAGCGAGACGAAGTTCGGCCGTGCCGAGGTCTCGCACGTCTGCCTGAACGACGACGTCGTGGAGGGGCTGCAGCTGCTCGACCAGCCGGCCTTCTCCGTGCAGTACCACCCCGAAGCGGCAGCCGGTCCGCACGACGCCGCCTACCTCTTCGACCGCTTCGTTTCCCTGATGGAGGGCCAGCGTGCCTAAGCGCACCGATATCCAGTCCGTCCTGGTCATCGGCTCCGGCCCGATCGTCATCGGCCAGGCCGCCGAGTTCGACTACTCCGGCACCCAGGCGTGCCGCGTGCTCAAGGCCGAAGGCCTGCGCGTCATCCTCGTCAACTCCAACCCGGCGACGATCATGACCGACCCGGAGATCGCCGACGCCACCTACGTCGAGCCGATCACGCCCGAGTTCGTCGAGAAGATCATCGCCAAGGAGCGGCCCGACGCCCTGCTGCCCACCCTGGGCGGCCAGACGGCCCTGAACACCGCCATCTCGCTGCACGAGAACGGAGCCCTCGCCAAGTACGGCGTGGAGCTGATCGGCGCCAAGCCCGAGGCGATCCACAAGGGCGAGGACCGCGACCTGTTCAAGGAGGTCGTGGAGGAGGTCCGCAGGAAGATCGGCCACGGCGAGTCCGCCCGCTCGGTCATCTGCCACTCCATGGACGACGTCCTCAAGGGCGTCGAGACCCTCGGCGGCTACCCGGTCGTCGTCCGCCCCTCCTTCACCATGGGCGGCGCCGGCTCCGGCTTCGCCCACGACGAGGAGGAGCTGCGCCGCATCGCCGGCCAGGGCCTCACCCTCTCCCCGACCACCGAGGTGCTCCTGGAGGAGTCCATCCTCGGCTGGAAGGAGTACGAGCTGGAGCTGATGCGCGACAAGCACGACAACGTCGTGGTCGTCTGCTCCATCGAGAACTTCGACCCGATGGGCGTGCACACCGGTGACTCCATCACCGTCGCGCCCGCGATGACGCTCACCGACCGCGAGTACCAGATCCTGCGTGACATCGGCATCGCCGTCATCCGCGAGGTCGGCGTCGACACCGGTGGCTGCAACATCCAGTTTGCGGTGAACCCCGAGGACGGTCGAGTGATCGTCATCGAGATGAACCCGCGCGTGTCGCGGTCCTCCGCGCTCGCCTCCAAGGCGACCGGCTTCCCGATCGCCAAGATCGCCGCCAAGCTGGCCGTCGGCTACACGCTGGACGAGATCCCGAACGACATCACGCAGGAGACCCCGGCCTCCTTCGAGCCCACGCTCGACTACGTGGTCGTCAAGGCCCCGCGGTTCGCCTTCGAGAAGTTCCCGCAGGCCGACTCCACGCTGACCACCACCATGAAGTCGGTCGGCGAGGCCATGGCCATCGGCCGCAACTTCCCCGAGGCCTTCCAGAAGGCGCTGCGCTCCCTGGAGAAGAAGGGCAGCCAGTTCACCTTCGTCGGCGAGCCCGGCGACAAGGAGACCCTGCTGCGCGAGGCCGTACGGCCCACCGACGGCCGGATCAACACGGTCATGCAGGCCATCCGCGCGGGTGCCACCCCCGAGGAGGTCTTCGAGTACACGAAGATCGACCCGTGGTTCGTCGACCAGCTCTTCCTGATCAAGGAGATCGCCGACGAGCTGGCCGAGGCGCCCGAGCTGACCCGCGAGCTGCTCGCCGAGGCCAAGCGGCACGGCTTCTCCGACCAGCAGATCGCCGAGATCCGTGGCCTGCGCGAGGACGTCGTCCGCGAAGTCCGGCACGCGCTCGGCATCCGCCCGGTCTACAAGACGGTCGACACCTGCGCCGCCGAGTTCGCCGCGAAGACGCCGTACTTCTACTCCTCCTACGACGAGGAGACCGAGGTCGCCCGGCGCGAGAAGCCCGCGGTGCTCATCCTGGGCTCCGGCCCGAACCGCATCGGCCAGGGCATCGAGTTCGACTACTCCTGCGTCCACGCCTCCTTCGCGCTGTCCGACGCCGGGTACGAGACCGTGATGGTCAACTGCAACCCGGAGACCGTCTCCACGGACTACGACACCTCCGACCGCCTGTACTTCGAGCCGCTGACGCTGGAAGACGTGCTGGAGATCGTCCACGCCGAGCAGCAGGCCGGCCCGCTCGCAGGCGTGATCGTGCAGCTGGGCGGCCAGACCCCGCTCGGCCTCTCGCAGGCCCTGAAGGACAACGGCGTGCCGATCGTGGGCACGTCCCCCGAGGCCATCCACGCGGCCGAGGACCGGGGCGCCTTCGGCCGGGTCCTCGCGGAGGCGGGCCTGCCGGCGCCGAAGCACGGCACGGCCACCACCTTCGAGGAGGCCAAGACCATCGCCGACGAGATCGGCTACCCGGTCCTGGTCCGGCCCTCGTACGTCCTCGGCGGCCGCGGTATGGAGATCGTCTACGACGAGACCCGCCTCGCCTCCTACATCGCCGAGTCGACCGAGATCAGCCCCTCCCGGCCGGTCCTCGTCGACCGCTTCCTGGACGACGCGATCGAGATCGACGTCGACGCCCTCTACGACGGCGAGGAGCTGTACCTCGGCGGCGTCATGGAGCACATCGAGGAGGCCGGCATCCACTCCGGCGACTCGGCGTGCGCCCTGCCCCCGATCACCCTCGGCGGCTTCGACATCAAGCGCCTGCGCGCCTCCACGGAGGCCATCGCCAAGGGCGTCGGCGTGCGCGGCCTGATCAACATCCAGTTCGCGATGGCCGGCGACATCCTCTACGTCCTGGAGGCCAACCCGCGCGCCTCCCGTACGGTGCCCTTCACCTCCAAGGCGACCGCGGTGCCGCTCGCGAAGGCCGCCGCCCGCATCTCGCTGGGCGCGACCATCGCCGAGCTGCGCGCCGAGGGCCTGCTGCCGCAGAACGGCGACGGCGGCGAGCTGCCGCTGGACGCGCCGATCTCGGTCAAGGAGGCCGTCATGCCGTGGTCGCGCTTCCGCGACATCCACGGCCGCGGTGTGGACACCGTCCTCGGCCCGGAGATGCGCTCGACCGGCGAGGTCATGGGCATCGACTCCGTCTTCGGCACGGCGTACGCCAAGTCGCAGGCGGGCGCCTACGGCCCGCTGCCCACCAAGGGCCGCGCGTTCATCTCGGTCGCCAACCGCGACAAGCGCTCGATGATCTTCCCGGCGCGCGAGCTGGTCGCCCACGGCTTCGAGCTGCTGGCCACCTCCGGCACCGCCGAGGTCCTCAAGCGCAACGGCATCAACGCCACGGTCGTGCGCAAGCAGTCCGAGGGCACCGGCCCGAACGGCGAGCGGACCATCGTCCAGCTGATCCACGACGGCGAGGTCGACCTCATCGTCAACACCCCGTACGGCACCGGCGGCCGCCTCGACGGCTACGACATCCGTACGGCCGCGGTGGCCCGCTCCGTGCCCTGCCTGACGACCGTCCAGGCGCTCGCGGCGGCGGTCCAGGGCATCGACGCCCTCAACCACGGTGACGTGGGCGTCCGTTCGCTCCAGGAACACGCGGCCCACCTGACCGCGGCCCGCGACTAGCAGCCCCGAGGGGGACACCGGAAACGGTGTCCCCCTTTTCACGAGGACACCATGTACTCCATCTTCTTCAAGCTGGTCTTCCAGCGCATGGACCCCGAGAAGGCCCACTACCTGGCCTTCCGCTGGATCCGCCTCGCCGCCCGCGTCCCCGTGCTGCGGACCTTCGTCGCGGCCGCCCTGGCGCCCCGCTACAAGGAGCTGCGCACGGAGGCCTTCGGGCTGCGCATGCACGGCCCCTTCGGGCTCGCCGCCGGCTTCGACAAGAACGCCGTCGCCATCGACGGCATGTCGATGCTTGGCTTCGACCACGTCGAGATCGGCACGGTGACGGGCGAGCCGCAGCCCGGCAACCCCAGGAAGCGGCTGTTCCGCCTGGTCGCGGACCGAGCTCTGATCAACCGCATGGGCTTCAACAACGACGGCTCCCTCACCGTGGCGGCCCGCCTGGCCACCCGCGAGCCGGTCTTCCGGACCGTGGTCGGCGTCAACATCGGCAAGACGAAGGTCGTCCCGGAGGCGGAGGCCGTCGCCGACTACGTGAAGTCCGCCGAGCGCCTCGCGCCGTACGCCGACTACCTGGTCGTCAACGTCTCCTCCCCGAACACCCCCGGCCTGCGCAACCTCCAGGCGGTGGACCACCTCCGTCCGCTGCTCACCGCCGTGCGCGAGGCCGCCGACCGCACGGTCGCGAACCGCCGCGTGCCGCTGCTGGTGAAGATCGCCCCCGACCTCGCCGACGAGGACGTCGACGCGGTCGCCGACCTCGCCGTGGAACTGGGCCTGGACGGCATCATCGCCACCAACACCACCATCGCGCGCGAGGGCCTCGGCCTGCGGTCCTCCGCCGCGCTGGTCAAGGAGACCGGCGGCCTGTCCGGTGCCCCGCTCAAGGAGCGCTCCCTGGAGGTCCTGCGCCGCCTGTACGCGCGCGTGGGCGACCGGATCACCCTGGTGGGCGTCGGCGGCATCGAGACCGCCGAGGACGCCTGGCAGCGCATCCTGGCCGGTGCCACGCTGGTCCAGGGCTACAGCGCCTTCATCTACGAGGGCCCCTTCTGGTGCCGGGCCGTCCACAAGGGGCTCGCCGCCCGACTGCGCACCAGCCCGTACGCCACCCTCGCCGACGCGGTCGGCGCCGACGTGAGGAAGCCCGCATGAGTCCGCTGGAGCCCTTCGGCGCCCGGCTGCGCCGCGCCATGGACGAGCGCGGCCCGCTGTGCGTGGGCATCGACCCGCACGCCTCCCTGCTCGCCGAGTGGGGCCTGGACGACGACGTGGCCGGTCTGGAGCGGTTCAGCCGCACGGTCGTCGAGGCCGTGGCCGACCGGGTGGCGGTCCTGAAGCCGCAGAGTGCCTTCTTCGAGCGGTTCGGCTCGCGCGGCCTCGCCGTCCTGGAGAAGTCGGTCCAGGAGGCGCGGGCGGCCGGTGCCCTGGTCGTGATGGACGCCAAGCGCGGCGACATCGGCTCGACCATGGCCGCCTACGCCGAGTCGTTCCTGCACCCGGACGCCCCGCTGTTCTCCGACGCCCTGACCGTCTCGCCGTACCTCGGCTACGGCTCGCTCAGCCCGGCCGTCGCGCTGGCCCGGGAGAGCGGCGCGGGCCTGTTCGTGCTGGCGCTGACCTCGAACCCGGAGGGCGGCGAGGTGCAGCACGCCGTGCGCGCCGACGGCCGGAGCGTCGGGGCGACCATGCTGGCCCACCTGGCGGCCGAGAACGCGGGGGAGGAGCCGCTGGGCTCCTTCGGCGCGGTCGTCGGCGCCACGCTCGGCGACCTGTCCAGGTACGACCTCGACATCAACGGACCGCTCCTCGCGCCGGGCATCGGGGCGCAGGGCGCGACGCCGGCCGATCTTCCCGGGGTCTTCGGGGCGGCCGTCCGGAACGTCGTGCCGAACGTCAGCCGGGGTGTTCTGCGTCACGGTCCCGACGTCAGCGCGCTGCGCGGGGCCGCCGAGCGGTTCGCGACCGAGATCCAGGCGGCCGTCGCCGGGGTCTGAGCCCCGGCTGGGTGCTCGACGGAGCGGGATCCCGCCGACTTGAGTGTGAATACATCCTCAAATCGAGGGCAGTATGTCTGAAATGTCCGGCCTGACGGAGGCTGACCAGGACTTTTCCGCTGTTCTCGCTGACTCTGGCGGACTTGCCCGCTAGTCTCCGAGCAGTGGGGGCACCTCCCACGCCGTTCAGGCAGTGGGGGAGAGCGGGCAGCGTGTTGCTCGTAGCTCCCCAGGTGTGGGGCGACTAGGTTCCTCACCGGTCCGTATCCGACAGTTCGACATCCGAGGTGACGTAGGCGTGGCTCTTCCGCCCCTTACCCCTGAACAGCGCGCAGCCGCGCTCGAAAAGGCCGCCGCGGCTCGCCGGGAGCGGGCCGAGGTCAAGAATCGACTCAAGCACTCCGGCGCCTCCCTGCACGAGGTCATCAAGCAGGGCCAGGAAAACGACGTCATCGGCAAGATGAAGGTCTCCGCCCTCCTTGAGTCGCTGCCGGGCGTGGGCAAGGTCCGCGCCAAGCAGATCATGGAGCGTCTGGGTATCTCCGAGAGCCGCCGCGTGCGCGGTCTCGGTTCGAACCAGATCGCTTCCCTGGAGCGTGAGTTCGGCAGCACCGGCTCCTGAGTCCGCCTCCCGGCGGGCAGGGAGTCCCGGGCACCCCGGGATTGCTGGAATAATCGCTGCATGAGTGAACGTCCGCGGCTGACCGTGCTCTCCGGCCCCTCGGGGGTCGGCAAGAGCACGGTCGTCGCCCATATGCGCAAGGAACACCCCGAGGTCTGGCTCTCGGTGTCGGCGACCACCCGCAAGCCGCGCCCCGGTGAGCAGCAGGGAGTCCACTACTTCTTCGTCACCGACGAGGAGATGGACAAGCTGATCGCCAACGGCGAGCTGCTGGAATGGGCCGAGTTCGCCGGCAACCGCTACGGCACGCCCCGCGCGGCCGTGCAGGAGCGGCTGGAGAACGGCGAACCCGTCCTGCTGGAGATCGACCTCCAGGGTGCCCGGCAGGTCCGCGAGTCCCTGTCCGACGCCCAGCTGGTGTTCCTGGCTCCGCCCTCCTGGGAGGAGCTCGTGCGCAGGCTGACCGGCCGGGGGACCGAGCCGCCGGAGGTCATCGAGCGCCGCCTGGCGGCGGCGCGGACCGAGCTGGCGGCCGAGCCGGAGTTCGATGTGACCTTGGTCAACACCTCCGTCGAGGACGTGGCCCGCGAGCTGCTAGCCTTGATGGACGTTGTGTGATCGTGATTGTGATCACGATGTCTGATTCTTTTCCATCCATCGGAAGGTAGAGCGTGTCCTCTTCCATCACCGCGCCCGAGGGCATCATCAACCCGCCGATCGACGAGCTTCTTGAGGCGACCGACTCGAAGTACAGCCTCGTGATCTACGCGGCCAAGCGTGCCCGCCAGATCAACGCGTACTACTCGCAGCTCGGTGAGGGCCTCCTTGAGTACGTCGGTCCGCTCGTCGACACCCACGTCCACGAGAAGCCGCTCTCGATCGCCCTGCGCGAGATCAACGCCGGTCTGCTGACCTCCGAGGCCGTCGAGGGCCCGGCGCAGTAGTACTCGCAGTCGTATTTTCTGATTGCGATCGACTTATCCACAGGCCCGGCAGTCATACTGCCGGGCCTGTGGTGTGTCATGGGTGTTGCAGATTCTCGAAGGCGAGGAGCCATGGTGGACAAGCCGAAGATCGTGCTGGGGGTCAGCGGTGGCATCGCCGCCTACAAGGCCTGTGAGCTGCTGAGAAGGTTCACGGAGTCGGGCCACGACGTCCGCGTGGTGCCCACCGCCTCCGCGCTGCACTTCGTCGGCGCCGCCACCTGGTCCGCCCTCTCCGGCCACCGGGTCTCGACCGAGGTCTGGGACGACGTCCACGAGGTCCCGCACGTCCGCATCGGCCAGCACGCCGACCTGGTGGTGGTGGCCCCGGCCACCGCCGACATGCTCGCCAAGGCCGCCCACGGCCTCGCCGACGACCTGCTGACCAACACCCTGCTCACCGCCCGCTGTCCGGTCGTCTTCGCCCCGGCCATGCACACCGAGATGTGGGAGCACCCGGCCACCCAGGAGAACGTGGCCACGCTGCGCCGCCGCGGCGCCGTCGTCGTCGAGCCGGCCGTCGGCCGCCTCACCGGCGTCGACACCGGCAAGGGCCGGCTGCCCGATCCGGCGGAGATCTTCGAGGTGTGCCGCCGGGTGCTGGCCCGCGGCGTCGCCGAGCCCGACCTCGCGGGCCGGCACGTCGTGGTCTCCGCCGGCGGCACCCGCGAGCCCCTCGACCCGGTCCGCTTCCTCGGCAACCGCTCCTCCGGCAAGCAGGGCTACGCGCTCGCCCGCACCGCCGCCGCCCGCGGCGCCCGGGTGACATTGGTCTCGGCCAACACCGGCCTGCCCGACCCGGCGGGGGTGGACGTCGTCCGCGTCGGCACCGCCGTCCAGCTGCGCGAGGCCGTCCTGAAGGCCGCCGCGGACGCGGACGCCGTGGTCATGGCCGCCGCCGTCGCCGACTTCCGCCCGGCCGCCTACGCCGCCGGGAAGATCAAGAAGAAGGACGGCCAGGACCCCGACCCGATCGTCCTGGTGCGGAATCCGGACATCCTCGCGGAGATCTCCGCCGACCGCGCCCGCCCCGGACAGGTGATCGTCGGCTTCGCCGCCGAGACCGACGACGTCCTCGCCAACGGCCGCACCAAGCTCGCCCGCAAGGGCTGCGACCTCCTCGTGGTCAACGAGGTGGGGGAGCGCAAGACCTTCGGCGCGGAGGAGAACGAGGCCGTCGTGCTGGGTGCCGACGGCAGCGAGACCCCGGTGCCGCACGGCCCCAAGGAAGCCCTCGCCGACACCGTCTGGGACCTGGTCGTACGACGACTGGGCTAAGCCTGCCTCCGGCGAACGGGGGAACTCGGGATCGGGTTCACGCCACGCCCGAATCGGGTGTGGCGACCCTGGCCAAGGCCGCTCGCCATTGTGCAGAATGCCCGTGCCGCAGGTCACAGCGCTCCCGAGAGGCGAGACGGTGGCCAGCCGACCGAGTGCGCCCGATAAACTGTTCACGGTCGACGCCAGGCGCAGCCCCGCGTCGACCGCAAATGATCAGCCAGCAGCCGCTGCAACCACAGGGAGCGTTGTGTCCCGTCGCCTGTTCACCTCGGAGTCCGTGACCGAGGGTCACCCCGACAAGATCGCTGACCAGATCAGCGACACCATTCTTGACGCGCTCCTGCGCGAGGACCCGACCTCCCGGGTCGCCGTGGAGACGCTGATCACCACCGGCCTGGTGCATGTGGCCGGCGAGGTGACGACCAAGGCCTACGCGGACATCGCGACCCTCGTCCGCAGCAAGATCCTGGAGATCGGCTACGACTCCTCCAAGAAGGGCTTCGACGGCGCCTCCTGCGGTGTCTCGGTGTCCATCGGCGCGCAGTCCCCGGACATCGCGCAGGGTGTCGACGCGGCGTACGAGGCCCGGGTCGAGGGCGACGACGACGAACTGGACAAGCAGGGCGCGGGCGACCAGGGCCTGATGTTCGGCTACGCGTCCGACGAGACGCCCACCCTGATGCCGCTGCCGATCTTCCTGGCGCACCGGCTGTCCAAGCGCCTCTCCGAGGTCCGCAAGAACGGCACCATCCCCTACCTGCGCCCCGACGGCAAGACGCAGGTCACCATCGAGTACGACGGCGACAAGGCCGTCCGCCTCGACACGGTGGTCGTCTCCTCCCAGCACGCCTCCGACATCGACCTGGAGTCGCTGCTCGCCCCCGACATCCGCGAGTTCGTCGTGGAGCCGGAGCTGAAGGCGCTCCTGGACGAGGGCATCAAGCTGGACACCGAGGGCTACCGCCTGCTGGTCAACCCGACCGGCCGTTTCGAGATCGGCGGCCCGATGGGCGACGCCGGCCTGACCGGCCGCAAGATCATCATCGACACCTACGGCGGCATGGCCCGCCACGGCGGCGGCGCCTTCTCCGGCAAGGACCCGTCCAAGGTCGACCGCTCGGCGGCCTACGCCATGCGCTGGGTGGCCAAGAACGTCGTGGCGGCCGGCCTGGCCTCCCGCTGCGAGGTCCAGGTCGCCTACGCGATCGGCAAGGCCGAGCCCGTCGGGCTCTTCGTGGAGACCTTCGGCACCCACAAGATCGACCCCGAGAAGATCGAGAAGGCGATCGACGAGGTCTTCGACCTCCGTCCGGCCGCGATCATCCGCGACCTCGACCTGCTCCGCCCGATCTACTCCCAGACGGCGGCCTACGGCCACTTCGGCCGCGAGCTGCCCGACTTCACCTGGGAGCGCACGGACCGCGTGGACGCCCTGCGCGCCGCCGCGGGCCTGTAACCCGCGCCCGCCCGTTCACCGAGGCCCGGCCCCCCGCGGGGGAGCCGGGCCTCGGCGCGTTCCCGGAGCAGCCGGCCGCCGCCGGACGGATGCGGCGCCGGGCCGCCACGTCCCGCGCCGGGCCGTCGAACGCGACCAGGACAGCAGATGCCGGGGGACCCGGCCGCGGGCTCCTCGGGATCGTCCCCGTCGAGGCGGACGACGGCCTCCCCGCCCGGGAACCCCGCCACCGTGCCGTGCGCCACCTCGATGACGGCGCCGAGCCCAGGCCCGGACGGTTCCGGCGGGCGGCGGCGGGGAGCGGGTGTCCGGCCGTCCGGCGTCGTTGTCGGTGCCGTTTGGTAAGAATGCAAGCGTGAGCAGCGAGAACGGGGCGCCCCGGGCGGACGGGGACGGCGGGGCCGAAGGGGCGCCGCCGGAGCAGCTCGCGCTCATCCGGGAGAGCGTCCGCCGGGCCAAGGCGCCCCGGGCCAAGCCGCGGACCTGGCGGGGGGCCGCGCTCGCCAAGGAGCTGCCCGTCGCGCGGGTGCTGGTCGACAAGGGCGTGCTCCATCTCGACCGGTACTTCGACTACGCCGTGCCCGAGGAACTGGACGCGGAGGCACAGCCCGGCGTGCGGGTGCGGGTGCGGTTCGGGGCCGGCCGGCACCGGGTGCGGGAGGGCCGCCGCGAGGGCGGGGGCCTCATCGACGGCTTCCTCGTCGAGCGGCGCGCCGCCTCCGACTACTCCGGGCCGCTGGCCGCGCTCGCCCAGGTGGTCTCGCCCGAGCCGGTACTGGGCGAGGAACTGCTCGGCCTCGCCCGCGCCGTCGCCGACCGGTACGCGGGCAGCCTCGCCGACGTCCTCCAGCTCGCCGTGCCGCCGCGCAACGCCCGCGCCGAGCAGCGGCCGTCCCCCGCCCCCCTGCCCCCGCCGAAGGCGCCGGAGACCGGCTCCTGGGCGCGCTACGAGCACGGGGGTGCCTTCCTGGACGCACTGGCCTCCGGCGGGGCGCCCAGGGCCGTGTGGAACGCGCTGCCGGGCCCGCAGTGGAGCGAGGAGCTGGCCCGCGCCGTCGCCGCCACTCTCGCCTCCGGGCGCGGTGCCCTCGTCGTCGTACCGGACGGGCGGGCCGCCGCGCGCGTGGACGCCGCGCTGACCGCGCTGCTCGGCCCGGGCCGGCACGTGCTGCTCACCGCCGACGCCGGCCCCGAGAAGCGGTACGCGCAGTGGCTCGCGGTGCGGCGGGGTTCCGTGCGGGCCGTCGTGGGGACCCGGGCGGCGATGTTCGCGCCGGTGCGGGACCTGGGGCTCGTCGCCGTCTGGGACGACGGGGACGACAGCCACAGCGAGCAGCACGCCCCGCAGCCGCACACCCGCGACGTGCTCCTGCTCCGTGCCGCGCTGGACAAGTGCGCCTTCCTGCTGGGGAGCTGGAGCTGCACGGTGGAGGCCGCCCAGCTCGTCGAGAGCGGCTGGGCCCGGCCGCTGGTCGCCGGGCGGGAGCAGGTGCGCCGGACCGCCCCCCTGGTCCGCACGGTGGGCGACGGCGACCTCGCGCGCGACGAGGCCGCCCGGGCCGCCCGGCTGCCCACCCTCGCCTGGCAGGCGGCCCGCGAGGGGCTGCGGCACGGGCCGGTGCTGGTCCAGGTGCCCCGGCGCGGTTACGCGCCCCGCATGGCCTGCGACCGGTGCCGGGCGCCCGCCCGGTGCCGGCACTGCTCCGGGCCGCTCCAGGGGCAGGACGCCGGGGTGCTGCGGTGCGGCTGGTGCGGACGCGAGGAGGGCGCCTGGCACTGCCCGGAGTGCGGTGGCTTCCGGCTCCGCGCCCAGGTCGTGGGGGCGCGCCGGACCGCCGAGGAACTGGGGCGGGCCTTCCCCGCCGTCCCGGTGCGCACCTCCGGGCGCGAGCACGTGCTGGACACCGTCCCGGACACACCCGCGCTGGTCGTCAGCACGCCGGGCGCCGAACCGGTCGCCGAGGGCGGCTACGCGGCGGCCCTGCTGCTGGACGGCTGGGCCATGCTCGTACGGCCCGACCTGCGGGCCGGCGAGGACGCGCTGCGCCGGTGGATCGCGGCCGGCGCGCTGGTGCGGCCCCAGGGCGAGGGGGGCACCGTGGTCGTGGTGGCCGAGCCGACCCTGCGGCCGGTGCAGGCGCTGGTGCGCTGGGACCCCGTCGGGCACGCCGTGCGGGAGCTGGCCGAGCGGGCCGAGCTGGGCTTCCCGCCGGTGTCCCGGATGGCGGCCGTGTCCGGTCCGCCCGCGGCCCTCGCCGAGTTCCTGGCGGCGGTCGACCTGCCGCCGGACGCCGAGGTGCTGGGGCCGGTGCCGCTGCCGCCCCCGCCGCCCGGCCGGCCCCGCCGTCCCGGCGCGCCGCCACCCGGCGAGCACTGGGAGCGGGTTCTCGTCCGCGTACCGCCGGGCAGCGGAGCCGCACTGGCCGCCGCCCTGAAGGCGGCCCAGGCCGCGCGCATGGCGCGGGGCAGCGGGGAGCCGGTACGGGTCCGGATCGATCCGCCGGACATCGGCTGACGCCCGGGGCGTCCCGCCGGGGTGCTTCCGCCGCGGTGGCGGCGCCGAGGCCCTGCACGCGACCGCCCTCCCGGGGCTGGTCCGGGAGGGCAGAGGGGTGGGGGTGTTCAGCCGTTGCGGGGGCTGGGGAAGGCCGTCGGGAGGGCGTCGTCGCGCAGCGTCGGGCTGCCCGCGGTCGGCTGGGTGGGCATCGAGCGGGCCGCGGGGACCGTCGGCAGACCCGTGTTCACGTTGAGCGTGCGAGTGCCGGACGGCTCCGGCGACCGCTCCGCCTCGGCCGCCGCCTGCGCCGCGGCGCGGCGGGCGCCGTAACGGCGGTGCACCGCCTGCTTGGTGACCCCGAGCGCCGAGCCCACCGCGTCCCACGAGAAGCCGAGCGAGCGGTCGAAGTCCACGGCGGCCGTGACCAGGGTTTCGACACTGTCCCGGAGTTCCTGGGCGAGGCGGACCGTCGGGGCGGGGGCGCGTCCGTAGACGACGAAGCCCGTGGACGGGCCGGTGCGGCGCGGGCGGTAGACGTTGCCCAGCTGGGCGGTGAGCGTGCGCAGCGCGTCCACCTGCCGGCGGACCCGCTCGATGTCCCGCACCAGCAAGTGCAGGCTGGCCCGGGCCTGGGCGTCGTGGGTTGCGTGGTCGGCCATGAACAAGCCTCTCGAACCGGCGTTGAAAGGAATTGGGCCGCCAAAGCGGCCCGATGTGGTCAACTCTTTCTTGACCAACGCGCTTACGCTCCGCTGGTCACGGGGTGGGGGCGTACGGGCATATGCGTACGCCCGCCCATCCGTTCGTGCGCCGTTCATGGTCATAGACTGGTGCGCTGCCCGCCCGACCCCCGCCCGAGAGGCCCGATCCCGCCCATGAAGCTCGTCTTCGCCGGTACCCCCGAGGTCGCCGTTCCCGCTCTGGACGCTCTGCTCGCCTCCGGGCGGCACGAGGTGGCCGCCGTCGTCACGCGGCCCGACGCGCCGGCCGGGCGCGGGCGCCGACTGGTCGCGTCCCCCGTGGCCGAGCGGGCGGAGGAGGCCGGGATCGAGGTGCTGAAGCCGCTGAAGCCGCGGGACCCGGAGTTCCTTGAGCGGCTGAAGGAGATCGCGCCGGACTGCTGTCCGGTCGTCGCCTACGGCGCCCTGCTGCCGAAGGCCGCCCTCGACATCCCCGCGCGCGGCTGGGTCAACCTGCACTTCTCGCTGCTGCCCGCCTGGCGCGGCGCGGCGCCGGTGCAGCACGCCGTCATGGCGGGCGACGAGATCACCGGGGCGTCCACCTTCCTCATCGAGGAGGGCCTGGACTCCGGGCCGGTCTACGGCACCGTGACCGAGGAGATCCGCCCCACCGACACCAGCGGCGACCTGCTCACCCGGCTGGCCTTCGCGGGTGCGGGGCTGCTCGCCGCGACCATGGACGGCATCGAGGACGGCACGCTGAAGGCCGTACCGCAGCCCGCCGAGGGCGTCACCCTCGCGCCGAAGATCACCGTCGAGGACGCCCAGGTGGACTGGGCGGCGCCCGCGCTGCGCGTCGACCGGGTGGTGCGCGGCTGCACCCCGGCGCCCGGTGCGTGGACCGTCTTCCGCGGCGAGCGGCTCAAGCTCATCCAGGTCACGCCCGTGCCCGAGCGGACCGACCTCGCGCCGGGCCGGCTCGCGGTGGGCAAGAACAGCGTGCACGTGGGCACCGGTTCGTACGCCGTCGAACTGCTCTGGGTCCAGGCCCAGGGCAGGAAGCCGATGCGCGCGGCCGACTGGGCGCGCGGGGCGCGCATCGCGGACGGCGAGACCGTCGGCGGCTGACGCCGGGGGACGGCGGGACGGGCCCGGCCGGGGCCTGGGCGGCCGGCGCGGAGCCGCTTCGCGGAGCTGAGCCCGGGCGGTCAGGCGGGCGGTGCTGCGACGTAGGCTGGAGGCGCATCCTCTTCTTCACACCCGGAGCACCTTTTTCGTGAGCGAGCAGTCCCGGCGGCCGCACAAGCCCGCCAAGCCCTACCGCCGTCCCCAGAAGGACCCCGTCCGCATCCTCGCCTTCGAGGCGCTGCGCGCGGTGGACGAGCGGGACGCGTACGCCAACCTCGTGCTGCCCCCGCTGCTCAGGAAGGCCCGCGAGAAGGGCGACTTCGACACCCGGGACGCCGCCCTCGCCACCGAGCTGGTGTACGGCACGCTGCGCCGGCAGGGCACGTACGACGCCGTCATCGCCGCCTGTGTCGACCGGCCGCTGCGCGAGGTCGACCCGCCGGTGCTGGACGTGCTGAGCCTGGGCGCGCACCAGCTGCTCGGCACGCGGATCCCCACGCACGCCGCCGTCTCCTCCGCCGTCGAACTGGCCCGGGTGGTGCTCGGGGACGGGCGGGCCAAGTTCGTCAACGCCGTGCTGCGGAAGATCGCCCAGCACGATCTCGACGGGTGGATCGAGAAGGTCGCGCCGCCCTACGACGACGACCCCGAGGACCACCTCGCCGTCGTGCACTCGCACCCCCGCTGGGTCGTCTCCGCGCTGTGGGACTCCCTCGGCGGCGGCCGGGCCGGCATCGAGGAGCTGCTCGCGGCCGACAACGAGCGGCCCGAGGTGACGCTGGTCGCCCGGCCGGGTCGGGCCACCACCGAGGAGCTGCTGCGCGAGGACGCCGCCGTGCCCGGGCGCTGGTCGCCCTACGCCGTGCGGCTCTCCGAGGGCGGTGAGCCCGGCGCGGTCGAGGCCGTCCGCGAGGGGCGCGCCGGTGTCCAGGACGAGGGCAGCCAGCTGGTCGCGCTCGCGCTGGCGAACGCCCCGCTCGACGGGCCCGACGAGAAGTGGCTCGACGGGTGCGCCGGCCCGGGCGGCAAAGCCGCGCTGCTCGGCGCGATCGCCGCCGCGCGCGGGGCCACGCTGCTCGCCTCGGAGAAGCAGCCGCACCGGGCGGGGCTGGTCGCCAAGGCGCTGCACGGCAATCCCGGCCCGTACCAGGTCATCGCCGCCGACGGCACCCGCCCGCCCTGGCGGCCCGGCACCTTCGACCGAGTGCTGGTCGACGTCCCCTGCACCGGCCTGGGCGCCCTGCGCCGCCGCCCCGAGGCCCGCTGGCGCCGCCGCCCCGGGGACCTGGACGACTTCGCCCCGCTCCAGCGCGGACTGCTGCGCACCGCCCTGGACTCCGTGCGCGTCGGCGGGGTCGTCGGCTACGCCACCTGCTCCCCGCACCTGGCCGAGACCCGAGCGGTCGTGGCCGACGTCCTCAAGCACCACCCGGACACCGAACTGATCGACGCCCGCCCCCTCCTGCCCGGCGTACCCGACCTCGGCGAGGGCCCGGACGTACAGCTCTGGCCGCATGTCCACGGCACGGACGCGATGTACCTGGCGCTGATCCGGAGAACCGCATAGCGCGGGGAGGGCCGGCGTGCCCCGAAGGGGCGCGGGGAACTGCGCGAGCAACCCACGACGGCCCGCAGCCGAAACTCAACCCGTGGACCGCCGCTACAGCCCAGCGCAGCGGCATGGCAGGCTTGGGTCATGGCCGTGCAGATCAACCCCAGCATCCTGTCCGCCGACTTCGCCCGCCTCGCGGAGGAGGCCAAGGCGGTCCAAGGCGCCGACTGGCTCCACGTCGACGTCATGGACAACCACTTCGTCCCCAACCTCACGCTCGGCGTGCCGGTGGTGGAGTCCTTGGCCCGTGCGACGGACACCCCGCTGGACTGCCACCTCATGATCGAGGACCCCGACCGGTGGGCGCCCCAGTACGTCGAGGCGGGGGCCTCCTCGGTCACCTTCCACGTGGAGGCGGCCGCCGCACCCGTGCGGCTCGCCCGGGAGATCCGCGCCAAGGGTGCCCGCGCCTCCATGGCGCTCAAGCCCGCCACGCCGATCGAGCCGTACGAGGACCTGCTCCCGGAACTCGACATGCTGCTCGTCATGACGGTGGAGCCGGGCTTCGGCGGCCAGGCCTTCCTCGACATCATGCTGCCGAAGATCCGCCGCACCCGTGAACTGATCAAGAAGCACGGCCTGCAGCTGTGGCTGCAGGTGGACGGAGGTGTCTCGGCCGCCACGATCGAGCAGTGCGCGGACGCGGGAGCGGACGTGTTCGTCGCCGGCTCGGCCGTATACGGGGCGAACGACCCGGCAGAGGCCGTACGCGCCCTGCGCACGCAGGCGGAAGCGGCCACCGCCAAGGCGTCCTGGGCATGCGACCACTGAGCCACGGCGAAGTGAACGCTTGAGTGAACGCCGCCCATCAGGGCGGATCAGCCGCGCCGAATCTGCAAGGATGAACGGCGAATCCAGAGTGTGAACAGCAGTGAGGAGATCGCCGTGTCGGGTATGTCGGCGGGCCGGTCAGCCATGCGGATGGGACCCGCTGAGCTGGTGCAGGCGGCGGCCATGGCCCGCCGCTTCTACCTCGAGGGCAAGTCCAAGATCCAGATCGCGGAGGAGTTCGGCGTCAGCCGCTTCAAGGTGGCCCGGGTCCTGGAGACGGCCCTCGAACGGGATCTCGTACGCATCGAGATCCGCGTCCCGGCCGAACTGGACGCCGAGCGCTCCGACGCGCTCCGCGCCCGCTACGGCCTGAGGCACGCCGTCGTGGTCGAGTCCCCGGCCGAGGCCGAGGAGACCCCCGACCCCGAGAACCTCGGCGAGGTCGCCGCCGACCTGCTCGGCGAACTCGTCAACGAGGGGGACGTCCTCGGGCTGGCCTGGGGCCGGTCCACCATCCACATGGCGGCGGCGCTCGACCGGCTGCCGCCGTGCACGGTGGTGCAGCTGACGGGCGTGTACGACGCCGGGACCGCCGAGCGCGGCTCGGTGGAGGCGGTCCGCCGGGCCGCCCAGGTGTCCGGCGGCGACGCCCACCCCATCTACGCGCCGATGCTGCTGCCGGACGCGGCCACCGCGGCGGCGCTGCGCAACCAGACCGGCATCGCCCGGGCCTTCGAGTACTTCGACAAGGTCACGGTCGCCTGTGTCTCCATCGGCTCCTGGGAGCCGGGCATCTCGACCGTGCACGACATGCTGAGCGACGAGGAGCGCGCGCACTACGCCTCGCTCGGTGTCGCCGCCGAGATGTCGGCGCACCTCTTCGACGCCGAGGGGCGCCGCATCGGACGGGACCTGGGGGAGCGGTGCATCACGGTCAAGGCCGACCAGCTGCGCCGTATCCCGGAGGTCGTGGCGATCGCGGGCGGGCAGCGCAAGGCTTCCGCGATCGACGCGGTGCTGCGCTCCGGGCTGGTCACCAGCCTGGTCACCGACACCTCGGCCGCCGACTACCTGATGACGGCGGGCCCCACGCCGAAGCCGGCGCTCAGCCGTCAGGACCCCGACGGGGTCTGACCGCGGGTCGCGCCGGGACGGCCGTGGCAGCATCGTCCGCATGCTGCCACGGTTCGTCCCCCGTGCCCTCGCCGGGCTGCTGGTCTGTCTCGCCGTCCTCCTGACGGGGTGCGCCGGCGGCGCCGCCCCGGCCCCGCCGGGCACGGGCACCTCCACCCCGCCCTGGGCCCGGGGCACGGCCACCGTCCAGGAGTCCCGGCTCCCGGCCGAGGCCCGCAGGACACTCGCTCTCGTCGACGCGGGCGGTCCCTTCCCCTACGCCAAGGACGGGACCGTCTTCGGGAACTTCGAGGGACGCCTGCCGAAGCACCGGCGCGGTTACTACCACGAGTACACCGTGCCGACCCCCGGCTCGACCGACCGCGGGGCCCGGCGCCTGGTCACCGGGCAGGACGGGGAGATCTACTACACCGATGACCACTACGAGTCCTTCCGGGCGGTACTGAGATGAGCGAAGACCTGACCGGCCGTTTCGTGGTCGCGCTCGACCTCGACGGCGTCACCGACAAGGCCGGCCTGATGGACCGCGCCGCCCGGGCGCTGTCGCTGCCCGACTGGTTCGGCCGCAACTGGGACGCGCTGGCCGACTCCCTGGCCGACGTGACCGTGTGGCCGGAGCAGGCCGGGGGCAGGGGGCTGCTGGTCGTCGTACGCGGCTGGGAGGGGTACGCGAGGCAGCGGCCGCAGGAGTGGGAGACCGCCCGGGAGGTCTTCGCGCAGGCCGTGCGCGTGATGCCGTCGCTCACCGTCGCCCTCGCCCTTGGAGGAAGCTCCTAGGTGATCGGCGGTGACCCTGGAGGTTCCGTCGGGGCATGACACCGCCCCCGACATGGGAGAATGAAGTACGTGCTCTTTCCCCCTGGCACACCTGTCCGGGGGTCACCTCTGATCGACTGGGATGTGCAGCACGTGCGTTTCCTCAATGACATCCAGCCCGCGTACGACCTGACGTACGACGACGTGTTCATGGTGCCGAGCCGCTCCGCGGTCGGCTCGCGTCAGGGCGTGGACCTCAGCTCGCCGGACGGCACGGGCACCACCATCCCGCTCGTCGTCGCCAACATGACCGCCATCGCCGGCCGCCGGATGGCCGAGACGATGGCCCGCCGGGGCGGCCTCGTGGTCATCCCGCAGGACATCCCGATCGACGTCGTCACCGATGTGATCTCCTGGGTGAAGAGCCGCCACCTGGTGCTGGACACCCCGATCATCCTGGCCCCGCACCAGACCGTCGCCGACGCGCTCGCGCTGCTGCCCAAGCGGGCGCACAACGCCGGTGTGGTCGTGGACGAGAACCACCGGCCCGTCGGTGTCGTCACCGACGCAGACCTGTCCGGCGTCGACCGCTTCACCCAGCTCGAAGTGGTCATGTCCAAGGACCTGCTCCTGCTGGACGCGGACATAGACCCGCGCGAGGCCTTCAACACCCTCGACCAGCACAACCGCCGCTACGCCCCGGCCGTCGACCAGGACGGCAAGCTGGCCGGCATCCTCACCCGCAAGGGCGCCCTGCGCGCCACGCTGTACACGCCGGCCGTGGACGCGAACGGCAGGCTGCGGATCGCCGCCGCCGTCGGCATCAACGGCGATGTGGCGGGCAAGGCCAAGCAGCTGCTCGACGCGGGCGTGGACACGCTCGTCATCGACACCGCGCACGGCCACCAGGAGTCGATGATCAGCGCCATCAGGGTGGTGCGCGCGCTCGACCCGCAGGTGCCGATCGTCGCGGGCAACATCGTCTCCGCCGAGGGTGTCAAGGACCTGATCGACGCGGGCGCGGACATCGTCAAGGTCGGTGTGGGCCCCGGCGCCATGTGCACCACCCGCATGATGACCGGCGTGGGCCGGCCGCAGTTCTCCGCCGTCCTGGAGTGCGCCGCCGAGGCGAGGAAGTACGGCAAGCACGTGTGGGCCGACGGCGGTGTCCGCCACCCGCGCGACGTCGCCATGGCCCTCGCGGCCGGCGCGTCCAACGTGATGGTCGGCTCCTGGTTCGCGGGCACCTACGAGTCCCCGGGCGACCTCCAGCACGACGCCAACGGCCGTGCGTACAAGGAGTCGTTCGGCATGGCCTCCGCGCGTGCCGTGGCCAACCGCACGTCCGACGAGTCCGCCTACGACCGGGCCCGCAAGGCGCTGTTCGAGGAGGGCATCTCCACCTCCCGCATGTTCCTCGACCCGGCCCGCCCGGGCGTCGAGGACCTGATCGACTCGATCATCGCGGGCGTCCGCTCCTCCTGCACCTACGCCGGCGCCGGCTCCCTGGAGGAGTTCGCCGAGAAGGCCATCGTGGGCATCCAGAGCGCGGCCGGCTACGCCGAGGGCAAGCCGCTGCACGCCAGCTGGAGCTAGCCCCCGGCACCCGTCCCCACGGCCCCCGCCGTTCCCGACCAGGGAACGCCGGGGGCCGTTTTGCGTCCCGGCGCCGAGCGGCCGGGATCTCCTCGCCGCAGCGCCCCGGAAGGGGCCCGGGGGACCGTTGTGCAACGGTCGACAGCGTGTGCGCAACGATTTGTCATTCCGGGCGGATGAACGCAATGATCATGCGGGGATGCGCAAGGTTGCTGCATTACGCCCGTGAAGGCCCGCCTCATAGGGTGCTGCGCTAGTACGTGCGTGGTGGGTACCCCGCTCGGTCGGTTCCTGCCTGCGCAGGCTTCCTCCGGTCCCCATCACGACGGCCGGCGGCCATGCCGGTCCGTACCCCCAACCGACGGCAGCGAACAAGGAGCCAGCGCGTGCTCGACCAAGGCGCACCCCCGCAGAACCCCATACCGGCCGCCTCCGCGTCCCCGGGCGTCGCCGCGCGCCTCATGCGTCGCAAGCCGGTGGAACGCCTGGTCGCAGAGGGCGGCCAGGGTGAGGGAGGGCAGCTTCGGCGCTCCCTCGGCCTGTGGCAGCTGACCATGATCAGCATCGGTGCCACGCTCGGCACCGGCATCTTCGTCGTGCTCGGCGACGCCGTCCCGGAGGCCGGCCCCGCGGTCACCCTGTCCTTCGTGATCGCCGGCCTCACGGCGCTGTTCTCGGCCCTGTCCTACGCCGAGCTGGCGGGCAGTATCCCGGTCGCCGGTTCCTCCTACTCGTATGCGTACGCAACGCTGGGCGAGCTGGTCGCCTGGGTCTGCGGCTGGTGTCTGGTGCTGGAGTACGGCGTGTCGGTGGCCGCCGTCGCCGTCGGCTGGGGCGAGTACCTGAACGAGCTGCTCGACGGCACCATCGGCGTCACCATCCCGAGCGCCCTGTCCTCGGCGCCGGGCGAGGGCGGCATCATCAACCTGCCCGCCCTGATCGTGGTCCTGCTGGCGATGGCGTTCCTGCTCGGCGGCGCGCGGGAGTCCGCCCGCGCCAACACGATCATGGTCTGTGTGAAGATCGCCGCCCTGGTGCTGTTCTGCGCCATCGGTGTCATGGGCTTCAAGTCCGGCAACTACCGGGACTTCATGCCGCTGGGCATGACCGGGGTCAGCGCCGCCGGCGCCACGCTGTTCTTCTCCTACATCGGCTTCGACGCCGCCTCCACCGCCGGTGAGGAGGCCAAGGACCCCAAGCGGGACCTGCCGCGGGCGATCATGCTGTCCCTGATCATCGTGACCGCGCTGTACGTGCTGGTCGCGGGTGTCGCCGTCGGCGCCTGGAACTGGAAGAAGTTCGACGGTTCGGAGGCGACCCTCGCCGCGATCATGAACGACGTCAGCGGCCAGACATTCTGGGGCACCCTGCTCGCCCTGGGCGCGGTCATCTCCATCGCCAGCGTGGTGCTCACCGTGCTCTACGGCCAGACCCGCATCCTCTTCGCGATGTCCCGCGACGGCCTGATGCCGAAGGCGCTCGGCAGGATCCACCCGAAGACCGGCGCACCCCGCCTCAACACGGTGATCGTCTCGCTCTTCTGCGGTGTGCTCGCCGCCCTCATCCCGCTCGGCAAGCTCGTCGACGCCACCAGCATCGGCACGCTGTTCGCCTTCGCCCTGGTCAACATCGCGGTGATCGTGCTGCGCTACAAGCGGCCGGGTCTGGAGCGCACGTTCAAGGTGCCGTTCGGGCCGGTCCTGCCGGTGCTGGGCTTCCTGTTCTGCGCCTACAACATGTCCAGCCTCGACACCGTCACCTGGGTCGTCTTCGGATGCTGGATGGCCGCCGGGCTCGTGTTCTACTTCCTGTACGGCTATCGCCGTTCCCGTCTCGCGACCGGTGAGGAACTCGCGGTGACGGCAGAGAAGTGACCCGAACCGAAGAAGTGAACCACCCCCTGTGCTGAACGATCTCGACGAACGCATCGTGCACGCCCTCGCCGAGGACGCCCGCCGCTCCTACGCGGACATCGGGCAGATGGTCGGCCTGTCCGCGCCCGCGGTGAAGCGGCGCGTGGACCGGCTGCGGGCCACCGGAGCCATCACCGGGTTCACCGTCCGGGTGGACCCGGCGGCGCTCGGCTGGGAGACCGAGGGCTACATCGAGATCTACTGCCGGCGCAACACCTCGCCGGAGACCATCCAGCGGGGTCTGGAGCGCTACCAGGAGGTCGTGGCCGCGTCGACCGTCACCGGCGACGCGGACGCGATCGCCCAGGTCTTCGCCTCCGACATGCGCCACTTCGAGCGGGTGCTGGAGCGGATCGCCGGCGAGCCGTTCGTGGAGCGGACCAGGTCGGTCCTGGTCCTGTCCCCGCTGCTGCGCCGCTTCTCGTCGGGCGCCCCGGGCTAGAACCCGGAGAGACGGGCCCGGGCCGCCCGCCCCGCCCCGCCCGGGCCCGCGCCGGGCCGGGGCCCCGCCCGGCCCGGGGGTGCGAGGGGGGGGTCGGGGGTTAACCAGGTGACCAAT
>NZ_JBEYXJ010000111.1:0-27773 GCF_040645015.1 Streptomyces sp. NPDC046881
GACGTCGAGGGCCACTGGTTCGGCAACGACCGCCTGGACTTCCGCCCCGAGAAGTACTGGAAGGAAGGCACCAAGGTCACCGTCGACCTCGACCGGACCGCCCCGAACCCCCGGCAGGTGACCACCCCTGGCCACCGCCGCCCTGACGGCCCGAAGTACCTCCGGAGAGAGGAAAAAACCCTCACATGCAGTGGCAGCGATCAGTGCCGCGCGCCCTCGCGGCAGCGGCTGTTCCCGCCGTCCTCCTGGCTTCCTCGCTGACGCCCGCGTCCGCCGGGGAAGCCACCCCGCGGTCCGCGAGCGAGGCCGTCTTCGTTCTCGACTCGGCCCACGGCACCTTCACCACCGGCAAGCAGGGCCTCACCGGCCACGCCGCCGGGGTCAAGCCGGTCGCCACCTACATCGGCAAGGCGACCGACACCCAACTGCTCACCGCCGGCGGGCAGAAGGTCATCGCCGACGTCACCCTCGCCAACTCCCCGGCGAAGAACGAGCGCGCCGCCTGGGCGGCCTCCTCGCACTTCGTCGACGTGTCCTGGCCGGACCTGGGCGCGGGCCGCTACACGGTGTACCGCGACGGCGTCCGGATCGCGGCCACCACCGGGCACAGCCTCCGCGACACCGGTGTGCGCGCCGGCAGCGAGGTGAACTACCAGATCTCCGGCGAGGCCGGCGGGCTCGGGCACACCTGGGGCCTGACCGCCACCGTACCCACGGCCGACGACACCGCCACGCTCACCAAGACGGCGCAGCAGGTCGAGGCGCGGGCGCGCAGGTACACCAAGACCGCCGTGGTGTGGCGGTCGTTCATCCGCCAGAAGTGGGCCAGCGTGCCCAAGGAGCTGGGCAGCGTCTCCGGCTGCAAGTACACCCGGGGCTTCCAGTACAAGGGTGACAACCGCGGCTTCTCCAGCAAGGTCACCGGTCCCTCCTTCCGGGCCAGCCTGCGCGGTGTCGTCTACTGGACCAAGTCCCCGTACGACCTCTTCCCGGAGACCGGCTGGACGAAGGTCTACCGCAACGGCGTGGAGGTCGACCGGCGCAAGGCGTCCACCAGGGGCATCGACTTCCGCACCCGGACCCGCTTCGACGGCAAGACGCGTGCCGTGCACGGCGAGATCGAGGCGACCGACCCCTTCTGCCCGTCCGGTGGTATCCGCCGTGCCGGCATCGGCGTGTTCTACGACGCCCGCCTCGCCCGCAACGGTGACTTCTACGTCTCGGGCAAGTACCGGCAGGCCCCCGACCACGAGATGTACCTCTACGGCTACACCAGCGGCAACCGGCACTCGACGAAGACCGTGCACCAGTCGAAGATGCGCAGCCTGCTGTGCCTGTCCCAGCCCGCCTGCGAACTGGGCACCATCGGCAACTCGGGCGGCTACTGACCCCCGCCCTCCCGGCCCTCCGGGGCCGGGAGGACAATGATTGCGAAGTGGGTCGCCACCGGGCGATCCACCGTCAAAGGGGGAAGTGATATGACCGTCACTTGGCGCGGCGCCCTCTCCTACGCGCTCACCGTCACCGTCCTTTCGTGGCTGACCGGAGCCGTGGTGGACCTCGCCTGGCAGGCTGTCGGCGGAAGTGTCGGGACCTGGGTGACGACCTGGCTGCGGGACCCGTGGAGCGCGGTCTTCCTCGTGGCGGCGGCGGTCACCCTGACGATGACGCGCCGGCTGACGGATCCGCTGCCCATGTGGCGCGTCCCCCTGATCGACGGTTCCGCCTACCTGGCCGTACTGCTGGTCTGCGCCGGACTGTCCTCCTGGACCGCCGGAGACGAGGCACCGGCCGACTCGGCCTTCGTGGTGGCGATCCTCGCCCTGTTCACCCTCCAGTTGCCCGCCGCATGGCTGCTGAGTGCCTGGCGGGCCCGCCACCTGGAGACCGTCCTCACCCGGGCCGGTGCCGACAGCCCGTCCGCCCGGCTGACCGAGCGATGACGGGCGCGCGGCCGTACACGGCGGCGGCCGGGGTGCTGGCGGCCGGCGTCCTCCTCGCCGGCTGCACCGGCTACAAGCCCGTCGACGACACCGGCGGCGGCGACGCCGGCTCCTCGCTCACCCGCACGCTGAGCGAGCAGGACCGCCCGGCCGCCCCCGACCTGGGCGGGACCACGCTGGACGGCGAGACGGTCCACCTGTCGGACTACCGGGGCGACGTCGTCGTCGTCAGCGCGTGGGGTTCCTGGTGCGGACCGTGCGTCGCCGAGGCCCCCGAACTGAAGAAGTTCCAGCAGAAGTGGCGCCACCGCGGAGTGCGTGTGCTCGGTCTCGACGACGACGCCGAGAGCGGTCGAGGACTGGCCTTCCAGAAGAAGCACCGCCTCGGATTCCCTTCCCTGAGCGATCCGCAGGGACGGCTGGGCCGCCGGCTGCCGCGCGGCCTGGTCAACCCGCAGGCCCTGCCGTACACGGTCGTCGTCGATCCGCGGGGGAGGATCGCCGCGTCCCGCATGGGGGCGGTGACCGAGGCGGAACTGGCGGACGTCGTCACCCCCCTGCTGAGGGCTCCGCGACCGCAGCGGTCCCCGGCGCCCTCCCGTCACTGATCCCTGATCCCGGCCGCACGCCCGTGCACCGGTCCCGGACCGGTGCCGGCGGAACGTGCCGCCGGGTCGGGTCCGGTCGCGGCTCCGGTGCCGTACGGGCGCCGGCGGAACCGGACGCCCCGCCGGGTCCGGCCGAAACTCGGTGGGCGATGTCGGTGGCGGTCCGTACGCTCCCGGTTGATGCCCTCGACACGTGCAACCACCGACCGTTCCGCCGTCCGCACCCTGCTCCGGCTGTGGCCGTACGTCCGCCCGGTCCGCGCCCGGCTGTTCACCGCCGCGTTCGTCGCGGTCGTCGCCTCCTGTACCGGTCTGGTGATCCCGCTCGTCCTGAAGTGGCTGGTGGACGGGCCGGTCGCCGACCGCGACCCGGCCGGGGTGTGGCTCGGCGCGCTGTACCTGCTCCTGCTCGGCTTCGCCGAGGCCATCCTGTTCGGCATACGGCGCTGGCTCGTGGCCCGGCCGCTGTCGCACGTCGAGGCGGAGATGCGGGCGGACCTGTACCGGCGGCTGCAACGGCTGCCGGTCGCCTTCCACGACCGCTGGGCCTCCGGCCAGCTGCTCTCCCGGGGCACGACCGACCTGATGCTGGTGCGCATGTTCCTCGCCTTTCCGCTGACGTTCCTGCTCGTCAACGGCGTCACCATCCTGGTCGGCGTGGTGATCATGCTGATGCAGGACTGGGTGCTGGGCCTGGTCGTCCTCGGGCCCGCGGTCCCCGTGATGTGGACGTGCGTGGTCTTCGAACGGCGGTACGCGCAGGTGGCGCGCCGCGCCCAGGACCAGATCGGCGACCTGACCACGGTGGTCGAGGAGAGCGTGCTCGGCATCCGCGTCATCAAGGGCTTCGGCCGCCACCGCAGCCAGGCCCGTGCCTTCCGCGACCTGTCGGGCCGGCTGCGCGGCACGGAACTGCGCAAGGCCCGGCTGCTGGCCACCATCTGGGGCGTCATCGTGACCCTGCCCGAGGTCGCGATCGGGGCGGCGCTGGTGCTGGGCGCGGTGCGGGTGGCCGACGGGGAGCTGTCCGCGGGCACGCTGGTCGCCTTCCTCAGCACCGCCCTCGCGCTGCGCTGGCCGGTCGACTCGATCGGGTTCCTGCTGGCGATGAGCCAGGAGGCGGCGACCGCGACCGAGCGGTACTTCGAGGTGCGGGACGAGGTGCCGGAGGAGCAGTCGACCGGGGCCGGGCACGCGCGCCCGCGCGCGCAGGGCGTGCGGGGACTCCGGTTCGAGGACGTCTCCTTCCGCTACCCCGACGCACCCCCCGGCTCCCCGCCCCTGCTCGCCCACATCGACCTCCACATCCGTCCCGGTGAGTCCATGGCCCTCGTGGGGGCCACCGGCAGCGGCAAGACGACCCTCACCGCGCTCGTCCCCCGGCTGCACGAGGTCACCTCGGGGCGGATCACCCTCGACGGCGTGGACATCACCGCGATGTCCCGCGAGGAACTGCGCGGGAAGGTCGCCGTCGCCTTCGAGGAGCCCACCCTGTTCTCGGCGAGCGTCGCCGAGAACGTACTCATGGGCGCCCCGGACGGCGCCGGGCGGGAGGAACTCGACCGGGCCCTGGCCATCGCGCAGGCCGACTTCGCGCACGCGCTCCCGCAGGGCACCGACACCCGCGTCGGCGAGCAGGGCCTCAGCCTCTCCGGCGGCCAGCGGCAGCGCCTGGCGCTGGCCCGCGCGGTCGTCGGCCGGCCCGGGTTCCTGGTGCTGGACGACCCGCTGTCCGCCCTGGACGTGCACACGGAGGCCGCCGTGGAGGCCGCGCTGCGCCGGGTCCTCGCCGACACCACCGCCCTGATCGTGGCCCACCGCCCGTCCACGGTGCTGCTCGCCGACCGGGTCGCCCTGCTCTCCGGCGGCCGGATCGCCGCCGTCGGCACCCACCAGGAACTGCTGCGCCACAACGCCGAGTACGCCCACCTGATGTCCGGGGAACAGGAGGACACCCGTTGACCAGTACGACCGCCTCCACCCCCGCCGTCGCGGACGACGACCCCGACCGCCCCCGGGACACCGGCGGCGACCCCTTCGACCGGGACGTCCTGCCCACCCCGCCCGGCGCCACCGCCGCCCTGCTGCGCTCGCTGCTCGCGCCCATGAGGGGCCGGGTCGCCCTCACCACGCTCCTGCTGCTGCTCCAGCAGGCGGCCGTGCAGGCGGGCCCGCTGCTGGTGGCGTACGCCATCGACAGCGCCGTACCGGCGTTCCGGGACGACCGGCACGGCCCGCTGCTCGCGGTCGGCGCCGGCTACCTGCTGTGCGCCCTCGCCTCGGGCGGGCTGCAGTTCGCGTTCATCGAGACCTCCGCGCGGGTCAACCAGGACGTGCTGCTGGACCTGCGGGGCCGGATCTTCCGGCATGCGCAGGCGCTCAGCATCGACTTCCACGAGCGGTACACCTCGGGCCGGCTGATCTCCCGGTCCACCACGGACGTCGAGTCGCTGCGCGAACTCCTCGACGAGGGGCTCCAGGAGCTGGTGACCGTCATCCTGTCCTTCGTCTCCATCTCGGCGATGCTGCTGTGGCTGGACCTCGGGCTCGGCGCGGTCGCGGTGGCGTCGTTCGGGCCGCTGTACCTGCTGGTCCGGCTCTACCGGCGGCGCGCGGGGCGGGTGTTCCAGGCGCGGTCCACGGCGATCGCGGCGGTGATCGTGAAGTTCGTGGAGACGATGAACGGCATCCGCCCGGTGCGCGCCTTCCGCCGGGAGGCCGCCAACGACGCCGAGTTCGCGGTGCTGAACCAGCGGCACGAGCGCACCAACGGGGACGCGCTGCTGGAGATGGCCCGTTACGTGGTCGGCTCCCGGCTGGTGGCCAACACCGCGGTCGCGGCGATCGTGCTGTGGGGCGCCCACCGGGTGGCGTCCGGCTTGCTGGAACTGGGCGTGCTGGCGGCGGCCGTGCTGTACCTGCGCCGGCTGTACGACCCGATCGACCGGCTCGGGATGTTCCTGAACTCCTACCAGTCGGCCGCCGCCTCCCTGGAGAAGATCGCCGGGCTGCTGGCGCAGACGCCGTCCGTTCCGGAGCCGGAGCGGCCGCGTGAACTGCCCCCGCTCAAGGGCGAGTTCCCGGGGCGTGAGGTCGTCTTCGACGGGGTCAGGTTCGGCTACCGCACCGGCGGCGAGGTGCTGCCCCGGTTCGACCTGACCCTGCCCGCCGGGCAGACGGTCGCGGTCGTCGGCTCCACCGGCGCGGGCAAGTCGACCCTGGCCAAGCTGCTCGCCCGCTTCTACGACCCCTCCGACGGGCGCGTGCTGCTGGACGGCGTGGACCTGCGCGAGCTGCCCGTGCCCGAGCTGCGGCGCGGGGTGGTCATGGTGACGCAGGAGGCGTTCCTGTTCTCCGGCACGGTCGCCGACAACATCGCGATCGGCCGGCCCGAGGCCACCCGGGAGGAGATCGAGCAGGCCGCGAAGGCGATCGGCGCGCACGAGTTCATCAGCGCCCTGCCCGACGGCTACGACACCGACGTCCGCAAGCGCGGCGGCCGCATCTCCGCCGGTCAGCGCCAACTGGTCGGCTTCGCCCGGGCGCTGCTCGCCGACCCGGCGGTGCTGATCCTGGACGAGGCGACCAGCTCGCTGGACGTGCCGGGGGAGCGGGCGGTGCAACGGGCGATGGCGACGGTGCTGCGGGGCCGTACCGCGGTGGTGATCGCGCACCGGCTGTCCACGGTGGAGATCGCCGACCGGGTGCTGGTGATGGAGCACGGCCGGATCGTGGAGGACGGCCGCCCGGCGGAACTCGTCGCCGGCACCGGCCGGTTCGCCGGCCTGCATCGGGCCTGGCGGGACAGCCTGGCCTAGGGTCAACGGCATGCCCCAGCCGTCCGTCCCGGGTGCGGTGGATCACGGCACGCCCAGCTCGAACAGCACGTACCCGGCGTACGAGCCGGAGGCCAGGGCCGCGATGCCCAGCAGCGTGCACAGCACGGGCAGGCTCAGCCGGCGCAGGGCGACCGCGAGCGGCAGGAACAGCGGGAAGCAGGGCAGCAGATAGCGGGAGACGTTCGCGAAGATCTGCTGGCTGCCCAGGACCAGGGCGAGCGTCAGCACGGTGTGCACGACCAGCACGGCGGGCGGGCGCAGCCGCAGCAGCAGCGGCAGCAGCGCGAAGGCCAGCAGGACCACGCCGACCCCGACGACGTCCGCGAAGGGGTAGGCGAACAGGTACGTGAAGTGGCCGACCGGCACGGAGGTGAGCACGTCCAGGGTCTGCTCGCCGTAGTCGAAGCTGTGCGCCCAGGCGCCCGACTGGAGCTTGAAGTAGCCGCCCAGGTCGCCCATGCGGTTGCCCACCCACAGCAGGTAGCCGAGCAGCCCCAGCGGGGCCAGGGCCGTGGCGAGCAGCGGACGCAGCGGGCTCTCCTCGCGGCGGCGCAGGGAGAGCAGCGCGGCCACGCCGAGCGCGGCGATCAGCGCGGCGGCCGTGGGCCGGTTGAGCCCGGCCGCGAAGGTGAGCACGCCGGCGGTGAGCCAGCGGCGGGTCAGCACGGCGTGGCAGGCCCACACGGCCAGCGCCACGTACAGCGAGTCGGAGTAGACCGCCCACTCCACGCCCGAGCCCGGCCACACCGCCCACAGCCCGGCCGCCGCGAGCCCGGCCCGCCGGCCGCCGAACCGCTCGGCGACGGCGTGGATGCCGAGGGCGGCGGCGAAGGAGGCCACGATCGAGACCAGCAGCCCGGCGCCGTACGCGCCCAGGCCGGTGACCGCTGAGGTCAGCCGCATCAGCGCCGGGTAGAGCGGGAAGAACGCCGCCGAGTTGCCCTCCAGCGTGATCAGGCCGGTGGCGCCCGGCACCGGGACGAGCTTCGGGTCGTAGCCGTGCAGCGCGATCTGCTGGTACCACCAGCCGTCCCAGGTGGCCAGCACGTCCCAGGCGTGCGCTCCGCCGCCGAACCGGGGGTGCTTGCCGCGGAAGTCGCCGGCGGAGGACAGCAGATACAGGAAGGAGCAGAAACCGGCCAGCTTCAGCGTGCCGAACACGGCGAGGACCGGCCCGTAGCGGCGGGCGGCGGCCCCGAACCGGGAGGCGGGCGCGGGGTCGGGGGTCGCGGTGCGCAGGTCGGGCAGGGTCGCGGTCACGGGCCCACCGGCCCCGGCCGGCGACGGGCCAGGGTGCGCCGCATCCGGAGGATCCCGCGCAGGTCCGCCAGCGCGGTGGCGAGGATGTCGACGCTGCTGTCCGGGTCGTCGACCCAGTCCACCGGCACCTCGTGGATCCGGAGCCCGGCCCGCTCGGCGAGCACCAGCAGCTCGGTGTCGAAGAACCACTCCCCGTCCCGCACCAGCGGCAGCAGCCGCTCGGCGGCCTCCCGCCGGACCGCCTTGAACCCGCACTGCGCGTCGGAGAAGCCGACGGCGAGCGTGCACCGCAGCAGGACGTTGTAACACCGCGATATGACCTCGCGCTTGGGTCCGCGCACCACCCGCGCGCCCGGCGCCAGCCGGGTGCCGATGGCCAGGTCGGAGTGGCCCGAGATGAGCGGGGCGACCAGCGGCAGCAGCGCGGTGAGCCCGGTGGACAGGTCCACGTCGAGGTACGCCAGGACGGGCGCCCGGGACCCCGACCAGGCGGCCCGCAGCGCCCGGCCCCGGCCCTTGCGGGGCAGCCGCAGCGAGGTGACCTCGGTCAGTTCGCCGGCCAGCCGGGCGGCGATGGCCGGGGTGCGGTCGGTGCTCGCGTTGTCGGCGATGGTGATCCGGAACGGGTAGGGGAAGGTGTCCCGCAGATGCGCGTGCAGCCGCCGGACGTTGGGCTCCAGGTCCTTCTCCTCGTTGAACACCGGTACGGCCACGTCCAGGACGGGCTCCTGGCGGTCCGCCGGCAGCGGGGTGCGCAGGGAGGCCGGCGCCAGGGCCGGCGGAGGACTCGGCCGACTCGGTCGGGTGAATATCATGAAGTACCCCGTTTGGTCAGGTTTGTCGGGCGTGCGGAAGGCATGCGGAGGGCGTGGGCGAGAGGGGGGTGGGGACGCGCGGACTAGCCGGTCGCGTCGATCGTCGACGAGGGCTCGCCCGACGGCTCGGCGGGCTCGCTCACCGGCGCCGTGGCCGGCGGGGTCGTGCTGCCCCCCGGGGAGGTGGCCGTGGCCGACGGCGGCCGGCGCGAGGCGGTGGCGGTGCTTCCGGGGGTCGCCGTCGCCGGCGGGACGGAAGGCGACCAGGAGTGGGTCGGCGTCGAGGAGCCCGTCGTCGCCGAGGACGTCGTGGACGGCGGCGCGCTCGGCGACTCGGTGGACGACGGCGACGGCGGAGTGCTCGGCGTGGGCGTCGGGCTGATCATGGGCCGCGGGTGCGGTGCCGTGGGCCGGTCGTCGGTGTGGCCGTGGGGCCACAGGAACAGCCCCAGACCGAGCCCGGCCACCGCCAGCACCGAGCCGGCCGCCCGGCGCGCCGTGCGCACCCGGCGCCGGGCCCGCACGCCGGCGCGCAGCGCCTCCCGGTGCCGGGCCTCGAAGGGCGTGGGCTGCTGGGCCCGGTGCATGAGCTGCGCCAGCTGCCGCTCGAAGAGGTCGGAACCGTCCGTCCCGCCCCCGTGGCCGGCGCCGGGCGCCGCGTGCGGCCGGTCCGTTCCGCCCGGCCCGGCCGGCGGCTCCGTACGGCGCGTCCGGTCCATACGGCGCGTCCGGTCCATACGGCGCGTCTGGTCCATGCGGTCCATCCGGTCCCCGCGGTCCATGTCGTCCGTGCCATCCGTGTGATCCCTGCGGTCCATGGGCTCTCCCTCACCCCACCGGCTCGATGACGTCGGACAGGAGCCGGCGCAGCCGGGCCACCCCGCGCGCGGCATGGGACCGGGCGGTGCCCACCGGGCAGCCCAGGGTCTCCGCGACCTGCCGGTCGGGCAGGTCCTGGTAGTAGCGCAGGACCACGGCGGCCCGCTGCTGCGGCGTCAGCTGCGCGAGCGCCGCCTCCAGCCGGGAGCGCTCGGCCACGGTCGCCGACACGTCACCGGCCGCCGCCACCTCGGGCAGCTGCTCCACGGGCCGCTCACCCCACCAGCGCCGCCGCGCCGAGCGGGCCGCGGCCCGTGCCAGCACCTTGCGCACATAGGCCTCCGGCGCCTCGTCGGCGACCCTCGGCCAGACGAACCACAGCTTGACCAAGGACTCCTGCAACAGGTCCTCGGCGCGGTGCCGGTCCCCTCCGGTGAGCAGACGGGCGAGATGGAACAACACCGACCAGCGGGCCGCCACGAACGCGTCGTACTCACCGGCCCTGGTCTGCTCCATCCCCACGGTCCCCGTTCTCGCCGGCTCTTCCTCCACCAGGGGAAAGGCCCTGGACCCCGGCCGGTGCTGCACCCGAGGAGCGTGATCCGCGTCACGCCCGGGTGCCGGGCGGCTCAGGCGACCCGCAGCAGCAGCACCGCCCGGGCCGGCACCGTGATCTCCACCCCCGCCGGGTGGACCGTACCGGGCGCCTGCGCCTGTTCCTCCACCGAGGTGTCCACGACCACCTCGTACCGCTCCGCCCAGGGCGGCCCGGGCAGCACGAAGCCGGTGGGCCGGTCGCCGGCGTGCAGCACCGCGAGGAAGCTGTCGTCCACCACCGGCGCGCCCCGCTCGTCCCGGCCCGGGATGTCCCGCCCGGACAGGTACATGCCGAGCGTGGCGGCGGGCGCGTACCAGTCGGCCTCGGTCATCTCCGCGCCCCGCGAGGTGAACCACGCCAGGTCCCGCAGCCCGTCCGCGGTCTGGGCACGGCCGGAGAAGAAGGCCCGCCGGCGCAGCACCGGGTGCCGGTGGCGCAGCGCGATCAGCCGGGAGGTCAGGTCGAACAGGGCCCGCCAGCCGGGCTCCCGGAGCAGCGACCAGTCCACCCAGCCGATCTCGTTGTCCTGGCAGTAGGCGTTGTTGTTGCCGCGCTGGGTGCGGCCGAGTTCGTCGCCCGCGACCAGCATGGGCACGCCGGTGGACAGCAGCAGGGTGGTCAGCAGGTTCCGCAGCTGCCGGCGCCGCAGCGCACGCACCCGCGCGTCGTCGGTCTCGCCCTCGGTGCCGCAGTTCCAGGAGCGGTTGTCGTCGGTGCCGTCGCGGTTGTTCTCGCCGTTGGCCTCGTTGTGCTTGGTCCCGTACGACACCAGGTCGCGCAGGGTGAAACCGTCGTGCGCGGTGACGAAGTTGACGGAGGCGTAGGGGCGCCGGCCGCCCCAGGCGTACAGGTCGCTGGAGCCGGAGAGGCGGTAGCCCATCTCGCGCACGTCGGGCAGGGCGTGCCGCCAGAAGTCCCGGACGGCGTTGCGGTAGCGGTCGTTCCACTCGGTCCACAGCGGCGGGAACGCGCCCACCTGGTAGCCGCCGGAACCGATGTCCCACGGCTCGGCGATCAGCTTCACCCGGCGCAGCACCGGGTCCTGCGCGATGACCGCGAGGAACGGGGAGAGCATGTCGACGTCGTGCATCGAGCGGGCCAGCGCCGCCGCGAGGTCGAAGCGGAAGCCGTCCACGCCCATCTCGGTGACCCAGTAGCGCAGCGAGTCGGTGATCAGGCGCAGCACCTGCGGCTGGACCACGTGCAGCGTGTTGCCGCAGCCGGTGTAGTCGGCGTACCGGCGGGCGTCGTCCTGGAGCCGGTAGTAGCCGCGGTTGTCGATGCCCTTCAGCGACAGCGTCGGCCCCAGCTCGCCGGCCTCCGCGGTGTGGTTGTAGACCACGTCGAGGATCACCTCGATGCCGGCCGCGTGCAGCGCGCGCACCATCCGCTTGAACTCGCCGACCTGCTGTCCGGTCGTGCCGGAGGCCGCGTAGGCCGCGTGCGGGGCGAAGTAGCCGATGGAGTTGTAGCCCCAGTAGTTCTTCAGGCCCCGGCGCAGCAGGTGGTCCTCGTGCGCGAACTGGTGCACGGGCAGCAGCTCGACGGCCGTGACGCCCAGCTTCACCAGGTGCTCGACGGCCGCCGGGTGCGCGAGGCCCGCGTAGGTGCCGCGCAGTTCCTCGGGGATGCCGGGGTGCAGCCTGGTGAACCCCCGGACGTGCAGCTCGTAGATGACCGAGTCGGCCCAGGGCGTCTTGGGGCGGCGGTCGTCGGACCAGTCGTCGTCGTCGTGGACGACGACGCCCTTCGGGACGTACGGCGCGGAGTCCCGTTCGTCGCGCACGGTGTCGGCGACCGACTGGTCCGGCCAGTCCCGGACGTGTCCGTACACCTCCGGCGGCAGGCCGAACTCGCCGTCCACGGCCCGGGCGTACGGGTCGAGCAGCAGCTTCGCCGGGTTCCAGCGGGCGCCGGTCCACGGGTCCCAGCGGCCGTCGACCCGGTAGCCGTACCGCTGGCCGGGCATCACGCCCGGCACGAAGCCGTGCCAGATCTCGTGCGTCAGTTCGGTCAGCGGAATGCGCGTCTCCCGGCCCTGTTCGTCGAACAGGCTGACCCGGACCGCCTCCGCGCCGGCCGCCCACAGCGCGAAGTTGGTGCCGGCGACCCCGTCCGGGCCGACCCGGAACCGGGCGCCCAGCGGGGTCGGCGCACCCGGCCACACGGCCGGGACGGGCGGTACGGCCCGCCGGGCGCCGTTCACCGCCGCCGGTTGCCCGCTCCCGGCGGCCGGCTCCCCGGCCGGCGCCCGCTGCTCGGCTGCGCTCGTCACTGTCGGCCCCTCTTCTCGGTGGGCACGCCCGAGGGGCGCGTCCGGCCGTGCCGAGCGGCCGGGGGAGCGTTCGGCACCCCCCGGCCGCCCGGTACGACTGCGCCCCGACGGCTCCGAGGCGGGCGCGGCGGCTCCCCGACGTGTCGTCCTTGCCTCTGTTCTGCCCAGCGCGTGGCTCGCACTCACGTTTCCCCGGAGCGTGCCCCGTCGTTGAGCCTCGCGTGAGGCACGTAACAGGACGCGCACGGCGCGTGGGGGCCGCGCTGGCCGCCGCACTGACATGGGCGGGGCTGCTCGCGGGCTGCTCCGCGGACGGCTCGGGCCCGCTGGGCATGGGCGGGGCACTGGGCGAGCCGCCGCCCCCCGAGGACGTCATCCGGGTGACACCGAACGACGGCAGCAAGGCCGTACGCCCCGACGACCGGCTGCGCGTACGGGTGCCCGGCGGGCGCCTGGAGAAGGTGACCGTGGTCAGGTCCCAGGACGCGCGGGACACGCCGGTCCCGGGGCGGGTCGGCGCGGACGGGCTGACCTGGACGCCGGACGAGGACCGGCTGGCGCTGGCTGCCAAGTACACCGTCGACGTGGTCGCGCTGGACTCGCACGGCCGCCGCGCGGCCCGCCACACCACCTTCACCACCTACGTCCCCGACCGGCGGTTCATCGCCTACGTCACCCCGGAGAACCGCGCCACCGTCGGCACCGGCATGATCGTTTCGCTCTCCTTCAGCCAGGAGATCACCGACCGCGTCGCCGTCGAACGCGCCGTCCGGGTGAGCGCGCGGCCCCCGGTCGAGATCCGCCCGCACTGGTTCGGCAAGGGCCGCCTGGACTTCCGTCCCGAGCACTACTGGAAGCCGGGCACCGAGGTCACCGTCGACCTGGGCCTGCGGGACGTCGAGGGCGCCCGCGGGATCTACGGCCTGCAGGACAAGACCGTGTCCTTCACCGTCGGCCGCAGCCAGGTCTCCCTGGTCGACGCGGCCGAGCACACCATGGACGTACGGCGCGACGGGCAGCTCCTGGCCACCGTCCCCATCACCGCGGGCGCCCCCAAGCACCCGACCTACAACGGGAAGATGGTGGTGATGGACATGCTGGAGGTCACCCGCATGAACAGCCAGACGGTCGGCCTCGGCGCCGAGTACGACATCGCCGACGTCCCGCACGCCATGCGGCTCACCGAAACCGGCACCTTCCTGCACGGCAACTACTGGGCCACGGACGCCCCCGGCCGGGTCAACGTCAGCCACGGCTGCGTGGGCCTCGTGGACGTCAAGGGCGGCAGCTCGGACACACCGGCCGGCTGGTTCTTCGACCGCAGCCTGATCGGGGATGTGGTCGAAGTCGTGAACAGCAAGGACAAAACGGTTGCACCCGACAACGGCCTCGGGGGATGGAACATGGGCTGGAAGGAGTGGAAAGCGGGCAGCGCGGAGAAGTAACCAGGTAAGGGGCGGGGGTGCCGGTGTGGGTGCCGGGCGGAAGTTGCGACGGAACGGTGACATTCGCCTGACACCCAGCTCAAAACCTGGCAGTTAATATGCGCGCACAACGTGGTGGGGAGCGGGCCTGATCAGGGGCCCGGCGAGGGGAGAACAACTTGAACATGCGGCCTGTAGCGGGGGCGTCGGCTCGGGGGCGGCGAGGCCGTAGGGGACTGGCAGTCATAGCCGGCGCCCTGGTGCTGTCGCTCACCGCGTGCGGCGGGGGTGGCGGATCGGGGTCCGGTTCCGGGGAGGGCAAGGGCAAGGGCGGCGGCCAGAAGGGCGGGCAGTCCACGGCCGCGGTCAGCATCGCGCCCAAGTCCGGTGCCACCGGCGTCGACACCAGCGGCGCGCTGAAGGTCAGCGTCGCCCAGGGCAAGCTGACCGAGGTCACCGTCAAGGACGAGAAGGGCACGAAGGTCGAGGGCGCCCTCACCGGGGGCGGTTCCTCCTGGACGCCGTCGTCGCACCTGGCGGCGGCCACCAAGTACACCGTGCACGCGGTGGCGAAGGACGCCGAGGGCCGCGAGGCCGCCGAGGACGCCACCTTCACCACGCTCACCCCGAAGAACACCTTCGTCGGCTACTTCACCCCCGAGGACGGTTCCACCGTCGGCGTCGGCATGCCGTTCTCCATACGCTTCACCCGGGGCATCACCAGCCCCGAGGCGGTCGAGAAGGCCGTCAGGATCAGGACCGAGCCGGCCGTCGACGTCGAGGGCCACTGGTTCGGCAACGACCGCCTGGACTTCCGCCCCGAGAAGTACTGGAAGGAAGGCACCAAGGTCACCGTCGACCTCGACCTGGACGGCGTCGAGGGCCGTGACGGCGTCTACGGCAAGCAGCGCAAGACCGTGAAGTTCACCATCGGCCGCAACCAGGTCTCCGTCGTGGACGCCAAGAAGCACACGATGAAGGTCACCCAGGACGGCAAGGTCGTCAAAACCCTCCCGGTCACCACCGGCAAGCCCGGCTACGAGACCTGGAACGGCCAGATGGTCATGAGCGAGAAGCTCGCCGTCACCCGGATGAACGGCGAGACGGTCGGCTACGGCGGCGAGTACGACATCAAGGACGTCCCGCACGCCATCCGCCTCACCACCTCCGGCACCTTCATCCACGGCAACTACTGGGGCGGCGACGCCTTCGGCAACTACAACGCCAGCCACGGCTGCGTGGGCCTGCGCGACGTCCGCGGCGGCTACGACGGCGCCGTCCCGGCCGCCTGGTTCTTCGACCACTCGATGATCGGCGACGTGGTGGTCGTCAAGAACTCCCACGACGCCACGGTGGCCCCGGACAACGGCCTCAACGGCTGGAACATGTCGTGGGACGCCTGGAAGAAGTGACCCCCGGCTGACGAGCGGGCCCGGTGCTGTGAGGAACGGCACCGGGCCCACTGTCGTTAGTGGCCGTTAACCTGACCTGCATGACCGTCACTCTGGAAGTCGCCGAAGGCGTCGGCACCCTGCGTCTGGACCGGCCGCCGATGAACGCGCTGGACATCGCCACCCAGGACCGGCTGAAGGAACTCGCCGAGGAGGCCACGCACCGCGACGACGTGCGCGCCGTGGTGATCTACGGCGGCGAGCGGGTGTTCGCGGCGGGCGCGGACATCAAGGAGATGCAGAACATGGACCATCCCGCGATGGTCCGGCGCTCCCGTGGCCTGCAGGACGCCTTCACCGCCGTGGCCCGCATCCCCAAGCCGGTCGTCGCCGCCGTCACCGGCTACGCGCTCGGCGGCGGCTGCGAGCTGGCCCTGTGCGCCGACTACCGCATCGCCGCCGACAACGCCAAGCTCGGCCAGCCCGAGATCCTGCTGGGGCTGATCCCGGGCGCCGGCGGCACCCAGCGGCTGCCTCGGCTGATCGGTCCCTCCAAGGCCAAGGACCTGATCTTCACCGGCCGGCAGGTCAAGGCCGACGAGGCCCTCGCCATCGGCCTGGTGGACCGGGTCGTCCCGGCCGCCGAGGTGTACGAGCAGGCGCACGCCTGGGCCGCGAGGCTCGCCCAGGGCCCGGCGCTCGCGCTGCGCGCGGCCAAGGAGTCGGTCGACACCGGTCTGGAGGCCGACATCGACACCGGGCTCGCCGTCGAACGCAACTGGTTCGCGGGTCTGTTCGCGACCGAGGACCGCGAGCGGGGCATGCGCAGCTTCGTGGAGGAGGGGCCGGGCAAGGCCAAGTTCGTCTGACCGTCAACGGCGCGCACACCCCGCCGACTCCCGCCGGGCGGCGGTCAGTTGACGCGTCGTCCCCCACGGGTCCCTCGATGGGGCGGTTTATGGAAGCCTTAAGGCAACCTTAAGCCTGCCTTGTCGAGGGAGCCTGGCGCTTGCCCGGAAGCGAGCCGTCCGCGCAGGTCAACCGGGCTGCGTCGAACACCGTCATGCCGACGGCATATGCCGAGCGACGAGCGCGGAAGGGGGGCGTGCGGGGGGCGTATTCCTCCGGAACGGCCCCCAAGCCGGCTGCGGACGGCCATCATGGGGGCATGGCGGGGCTGGAGGGCATCGAACAGCCGCGGGGACACAGCCGTGCAGCCGCGGCGCGCTGGTCGCCGGCGGTCGAGGACGAACAGGCGCTCAAGGCGATCGAACTGTTCGGCAACCCGACGGAGGCGGAGGTACCGCTGCCGTCCCGCCCCGAATCCGCCGCCACCGCCCGCCGGCTCGCCCAGGTCGTCGTCCTGCGCACCTGGCGGCTCAGCCCCAAGCTGGCGGAGGACGCGGTCCTGCTCGTGTCGGAACTGGTCGGCAACGCCGTGCGGCACACCGGCGCCCGGGTCTTCGGCCTGCGGATGCGCCGCCGCACCGGCTGGATCCGGGTGGAGGTCCGCGACCCCTCGCGCGGGCTGCCCTGCCTGATGCCGGTCCAGGAACTCGACGTCAGCGGACGCGGGCTGTTCCTGGTGGACAAGCTCTCCGACCGCTGGGGCGTCGACCTGCTGCCGCGCGGCAAGACGACCTGGTTCGAGATGCGGGTCGCGGACCGGTAGCCGGATCCGGGCCCGGCGACCCGAAGTCGCCCCGAAGCGGGCTAATCGCCCATTTTCCTGCCAACCCATCCTTAAATGGTGCGGGTGACCTCCACCCCCCGCCGAGATGTGCTGCGCGCCGGCACCGCGCTCGTGGCCGGCGGTGCGCTCGCCGCCGGGTGCGGTACCGGACGGGCCGCCGCCCCGCCCCGCGCTCCGGCCCCCACGTCCCCGACCTTCCCCTCCGTCCACCCCTCCGCGGCTCCCGCCCCCCGCGGCTACCCGGGCCACCCCGCCCAGATCACCCACGGCCCGCGCAGCCGCCCCCAGGTGGCCCTCACCTTCCACGGCCAGGGCGACCCCGCCCTCGCCCGCTCCCTGCTCACCACGGCCGAGCGGCACGGCGCCCGGCTCACCGTGCTCGCCGTCGGCACCTGGCTGGACGAACACCCGGACCTCGCCCGCCGCATCCTCGACGGCGGCCACGACCTCGGCAACCACACCCAGCGGCACATCGGCGTCAACACCCTGGCCGAGGCGGCGGCCCGCCGGGAGATCACCGACTGCGCCGAGCGGCTCAAGCGGCTCACCGGCTCCATCGGCACCTGGTTCCGCCCCTCCCGCGCCCCGGCCGCCTCCCCGCTCGTGGTCCGGCTGGCCCGCGCCGCCGGCTACCCGCACGTGCTGTCGTACGACGTCGACTCGCTCGACTACACCCGCCCCGGCGCCGCCGCCGTCACCCGGGAGGTCCTCGCCGGCGTGCGCAACGGATCGGTGGTGAGCCTGCACTTCGGCTACCCGGACACGGTCGCCGCCCTCCCCGACGTCCTGACCGAACTCGGCCGCCGCGGACTGCGCGCGGTCACCACCACGGAGCTGCTGAGCTGATGCGAACCACGAAAGCCGCCCGCCTGCTGGCCGCCGGTGCCGCCCTCACCGCCCTGACGCTGCTCTCCGCGTGCGGCGGCGGGGACCACGAGAGCGAGGCCCTCGGCAGCAAGGCCCCGGTCCCGCCGCGGGTGAACAAGCCGCGGGTGAACGTGCTGCCCGGGATGCCCCCGGTCGAGGACCCGGCCGACCTGTACGCCGCCGACCGGCCGGGCCGGCTCTCGCCCGTGGTCCGGGACTTCCCCTCCCGGGTGTACGTGCCCAACACCAACTCCGACACCGTCACCGTCATCGACCCCGCGACCCGCAAGGTCGTCGAGACCATCCCGGTGGGCCGCCAGCCCCAGCACGTCGTACCGTCCTGGGACCTGAAGACCCTGTGGGTCAACAACGACCTCGGCAACAGCCTCACCCCCATCGACCCGCGCACCGGCCGGGCCGGCAAGCCGGTCGCCGTGCACGACCCGTACAACCTGTACTTCACGCCCGACGGCAGGTACGCGGTCGTCATGGCCTCCATGGACCGCGAGCTGGTCTTCCGGGACGCGCACACCATGAAGGTCGTCAAGACCGTCCCCGTCACCTGCTACGGCGTGAACCACGCCGACTTCTCCGTCGACGGCCGCTACTTCATCGTCTCCTGCGAGTTCAGCGGCGAGCTGCTCAAGGTCGACACGGCGCGGATGAAGGTCGTCGCCCAGGAGAAGCTGCCGCTGCGCGGCGCCATGCCGCAGGACGTCAAGGTCTCCCCGGACGGCAAGCTGTTCTACGTCGCCGACATGATGGCCCACGGGCTGTGGATCCTCGACGGGGACCGCTTCACCCCGCCCCGGTTCCTGGCCACCGGCAAGGGCGCCCACGGCCTCTACGTCAGCCGCGACTCCCGCGAGATGTACGTCTCCAACCGCGGCGAGGGCACCATCTCCGTCTTCGACTTCACCCGGAACCGGCTCACCAAGAAGTGGCACCTGCCCGGCGGCGGCAGCCCCGACATGGGCGGAGTCTCCGCCGACGGCAAGGTCCTGTGGCTCTCCGGCCGCTACAACGCCGAGGTGTACGCCATCGACACCCGCACCGGCGCCCAGCTGGCCCGCATCAAGGTCGGCAGCGGCCCCCACGGCCTCGCCGTCTACCCCCAGCCGGGCCGCTACTCACTGGGGCACACCGGCATCTTCCGCTGAAGCAGCAGCTCCGCGCCGACCGGACGGTAGCCGGCCGCCTGGAACGCCCGCATGCTGCGGGCGTTCCCCGGGGCGACCTGCGCCCACAGCGGCTCCGCGGCGAGCTGCCGGGCCGCGGTCACCAGCAGCCGCCCGAGCCCCCGGTGCCGTACCCCCTCGTCCACCTCGACCGACACCTCCAGCCGCCCGGCGACCCCGCGCCCCATGACCAGCACCCCGCCCTCGGCGGTCCAGGCCCGCACCTCGTCGCGGCGCCCGCGTGCGTAGGCGATCCGGGGGTGGCCGGGGTCCGTGATCTCACGCAGCGGCAGCGGCGGCTCACCCGGCAGCGGGCCGGCCACCAGCACCGCGTCCACCGTCTCGCTGCGGCGCCCGGTCCGGTCCATGAGGGCGGTCAGGAACCGCGGGTTCAGCGTCGCCGCCGGCGCGTCGCAGTCCGTGCCGCGCAGGGCCTCGCGCACCCACCGCGGGTCCTCGTCGGTGAAGACCACCGAGTGCGCGGTGAACGACATCACCCCGGCGTCCCGCGGGGACGGCTGCGGTACGACCGTCGTACCGCCGTCCGCCGCCGGGAAGACGCCGGCCGCCGCCGCGTCGAGAATGTCCCGCAAGGTCTCCACGGCCGCTCCCCGAGTCTCTCGCCCACCGGAGGACCCAGCCTCGCAGACCTCGCGGGTGGCCGCCGCGGTCCGGTGTCCGGAGGGCCGTTAATCTGACCAGCGTCAGTACGCCAGCACGGCATGAGAAACACGAACAAAAGGGGCGGATCGGTGGCGGACATCGAGGAAGCACGCAAGCAGTTCCAGCGGATCGACGCGGACGGTGACGGTTTCATCACCGCAGCGGAGTTCAAGTCCGCCCTGGCGCAGGCAGGTGACTGGAACGTCACCGAGACGGTCGCGGAGGCCATCATCAAGTCCCGCGACCTCAACGGCGACAAGGTGCTGTCGTTCGACGAGTTCTGGGCCTACCTGAACAAGTGACCCGATGACGAAGGGGGTGCCTGCCCGAACGGCCCGGGCACCCCCTTCGTCGCACCGTCACCGCGCGCGCCGGATCCGCACGCTCCAGCGGCCCTCCTGCCGCTCCAGCACCAGCGGCAGGCCGAAGCACAGGCCGACCTGGTCGCCGGTGAGCACGGACGCGACCGGCCCGCAGGCCTGCACCCGTCCCTCGCGCAGCAGCACGGCGTGCGTGGTGCCCGCCGGCAGCTCCTCCAGGTGGTGGGTGACCAGCACCGTCGCCAGCGCGGGATGTGCCGTCCGCAGCTCCTCCAGGGCCGCGAGCAGCCGCTCCCGGCCGGGCAGGTCGAGCCCGGTCGCCGGTTCGTCCAGGAGCAGCAGCCGCGGCTCGGGCATCAGCGCGCGGGCGATCAGCGTCCGGCCGCGCTGCCCCTGCGAGAGCGTCGGCCACCGGGCGTCCCTGAGCGCGTCCAGCCCCAGCGTGGCCAGCAGCGCCTCGGCCCGCTCCGTCTGCTCGCGGGTGGGCCGCCACCGGGGAAGCGGCTCGACCGAGTTCGTCAGCCCGGTGAGCACCACGTCCCGCACCCGCAGCGGCGAGGTGAGCGGATGACGCGGGTTCACGTGTCCGACGAACGCCCGCAGTTCGCGCAGGTCCACCCGGCCCAGCCGCCGGCCGAGCACCTCCACGGTGCCCCGCGTCGGATGCACCACCGCGCCGAGCAGCCCGAGCAGCGTGGACTTGCCCGCGCCGTTGGCCCCGAGCAGCGCCCAGTGCTCACCGGCCCGGACGGTCAGCGAGACCTCCCGCAGCAGGGGCCGCCCGTCCCGGACGACGTGCACGTCCTCGGCGCGCAGCACCTCGGCTGCCGCCCGCGTCACCGCATCGCCCGGTTCACCGCGGACAGCACCGCGTGCACGGCGGCCGACGGGCCCGTTCCCGCACCCCAGGCCGTGACGCCGCCGACCCGGCACTCGGCGAAGGCCGCCGTGCCGTCCTCCGTGAAGTCCAGCACGTCGGCCGCGACGCCGGCGCCGGCCAGCGCGTCGACGAAGGCGGTCAGCGCACCGGCGCCCGTGCCCTCGTGGTCGCCGACCCGGTCCCCGGCCTCCAGCGTGCAGACGCACCGGTGCACACCGGGCGCCTGCTCGTGCGCGGACCAGGCGTGCAGCCGTACCGCGCCTTCCGCCAGATAGGTCGACCGGAACAGCTCGTACAGCTCCTTCGGCGTCGCCTCCCGCCCGCTGTCGTCCGTCGCCGCCTGCACGACCGCCGAGAAGTCGGACCGCATGCGCGGCGGCAGGTCGATGCCGTGGTGCGTGCGCAGCAGGTACGCCACCCCGCCCTTGCCCGACTGGGAGTTGACGCGGATCACGGCCTCGTACGACCGCCCGACGTCCGCCGGATCGATCGGCAGGTACGGCACCGACCACGGCGCGTCCGCCTCCGGCACACCCGACTCCCGGGCGCGCCGGGCGTGGTGGTCGAGCCCCTTGCCGATGGCGTCCTGATGGGTGCCCGAGAACGCCGTGTACACCAGGTCGCCCGCGTAGGGGTGCCGCGGGTGGACGGGCAGCCGGTTGCAGTGCTCCACCGTCTCCCGTACGGCGTCGACGTCCCCGAGGTCGACCATCGGGTCCACCCCTTGGGCGTACAGGTTGAGGGCGAGGGTCACCAGATCGACGTTGCCGGTGCGCTCCCCGTTGCCGAACAGGCAGCCCTCCACCCGCTGGGCGCCGGCCAGCACGGCGAGTTCGGCGCAGGCGACGCCGGTGCCGCGGTCGTTGTGCGGGTGCACCGAGAGGATCACGGAGCCCCGGCGGGCGAGGTGCCGGTGCAGGTACTCGATCTGGTCGGCGTAGACGTTCGGGGTGGCGATCTCCACCGTCGCGGGGAGGTTGTGGGTCACCGGGCGGTCCGGGGCCGCGTCCCACAGCGCGGTCAGCCCGTCACAGAGTTCGAGGACGAAGTCCGGCTCGGTGAGGTTGAAGGTCTCCGGCGAGAACTGGAAGCGGACGCCGGGCGCGTCACCGGCCCGCCGGGCCATGTGCTCCGCCGCATCCCGCACGGTCCGCCACACCTCGGCCCGGCCGCGGCCGAGCACCACCTCCCGCCACACCGGCGAGGTGGCGATGTACAGGTGGACCACGGCCCGCGGCAGGCCCTCGATCGCGTCGAAGGTCCGGTCGATCAGGTCGGCGCGGGCGGGTGTGAAGACGACGGGTGTCACGTCGTCCGGTACCGCCCCGCCGTGCGCGAGGTGCCGTACGAAGTCGAAGTCCGTGCGGCTCGCGGAGGGATAGCCGACCTCGATCTCCTTGAAGCCCACCGCGGTCAGCAGGTCGAAGAAGCGGCGCTTGCGGGGGGTGTCCATCGGCTCGGCGAGCGCCTGGTTGCCGTCGCGCAGGTCGACCGGCACCCAGAGGGGTGCGCGTTCCAGACGCGCGTCGGGCCAGCGCCGGTCGCCGGCGGGGACGTGCACGCGGTCCTGGTAGGGGCGGTAACGGTGGTACGGCATCCCGCTGGGCCGCTGCGGGTTCCAGGCGGGAGTGGGGGTGGTCATCGTCGGCTGCCTCTCGGCTCGGTCGGACGGTGACCGGCAGCGCGGGGCCCCGCGGCGGGGCGCCGGTCGCGTCAAACCCCGCCGCGGCAGCCGAGGAGGAGCAGACCGCGGAGTGTCATGCCGGGTACGCTAGTCACAGCGCAGCTCCTCAGACAAGTGGAATCCCTGAACTCCTCAGACAAGTTGGTGATCTCGATGCCGCTCGGTGCCCTCCGCCCCAGCCCGCTGGTCGAACAGGCCGCGCAGCGCCTGCGGGAGCAGATAGCCGCCGGCCACTGGCCCGTCGGCACCAAGCTGCCCGGCGAGACCACCCTCGCCGCGGAACTCGGCGTCGGCCGCTCCACCCTCCGTGAGGCGCTGCGCGCGCTGGCCGGCGCCGGGCTGGTCCGGCCCCGCCACGGCGCCGGCGTCTTCGTCGTCGCCACCGAGCCCGTCGAGGACTGGCCGGCCCGGCTGCGCCGGGCCGCGGTCACCGACGTCTACGAGGTCCGCACGGGCGTCGAGGTGCAGGCGGCCAGGCTGGCCGCGCAGCGGCGCACCCCCGAGGACGTCACGGCACTGCGGACCGCGCTGGAGGGCCGCCGCGCGGCCGCCGCGGGGGACGACGCCGGTTTCGTGGAGGCCGACATCGCCCTGCACGGGGCCGTGGTCGCCGCCGCCCACAACCCCGTCCTCACCGACCTGTTCGCCGAGTTCGTCCCCGTCCTGCGCGAGGGCCTGGTGGCCCTGCTGGACCTCACCCGGCTGCGGCACGAGGACGCGAACACCGGCGACGACACCCACGCCGCCCTGGTCCACGCCGTCGCGGAGGGCGACGCGGACCGGGCGGCGGCCGTCCTGCTGGCGGAGCTGGAGCAGACGCTGGAACGCTTGCGTGGACAGGAGTGACGGATGCGGGAGCGCGGCCGGCTGTCCGGCGGCGGTGCGGAATAGCCGCCGCCCCGGTGCGGTTGACCGGGACGACAGAAGCATGCACGCGCATAAATATGCGGAGGCCAGTCATGAAGATCGGCATCATCGGCGCGGGAAACATCGGCGGCAACCTCACCCGGCGGCTCACCGCCCTCGGCCACGACGTCTCCGTCGCCAACTCCCGCGGCCCCGAGACGCTCCGGGAACTGGCCGAGGAGACCGGCGCCACCGCGGTCCGGGCCGAGGACGCGGCCAAGGGCGCCGAGGTGGTGGTCGTCACCGTTCCGCTGAAGGCGGTCCCGGCCCTGCCCGCGGGCCTGCTGGACGGCGCGGCCGAGGGCGTCGCGGTGATCGACACCGGCAACTACTACCCGCAGCAGCGGGACGGCCGGATCGCGGCCATCGAGGACGAGGGCCTCACCGAGAGCCGCTGGACCGAGCAGCACCTCGGCCACCCGGTGATCAAGGCCTTCAACGGCACCTACGCCCAGGACATCCTGGACCGGCACCGCCCCGCGGGCGCCCCCGACCGGATGGCCCTCCCGGTCGCCGGCGACGACGAGGCCGCCAAGCGGACCGTCCGCGCCCTGATCGACGAGCTGGGCTTCGACACGGTCGACGCCGGCACCATCGCCGACTCCTGGCGCCAGCAGCCCGGCACCCCGGTCTACGGCCTCCAGGCCGGCAGGGCCGCCGTGGAGAAGGCCCTCGCGGAGGCCTCCCCGGAACGCCCGGCCGACTTCCGGGGCTGACCTCCGGGACCCGCCGCCCGGCCCCTACGGGGTGGCCCACTCCTTCAGCGCCGCCTTGCTGGCGAAGTTCGCCACGTCCTTGTCGTGGGGTTCGCTGGTGTACTGGTGGAACCGCCACTTCGCCTTGATGCGCGGCTTGCCCGCGGTGACGTAGTCCGCGATCCACAGCCCGTCCCCGGCATAGGAGGTCGTGTCGAGGTCGAGCCAGAAGTGCCGGTTGCAGTAGAGCACGACCCGGTTGTGCGGCCGTAACTCCTTCAGCTTGCGCAGGAAGCGGTCCTTCTCCGCGTTGCTCGCGTGCGTCCCGTCGCCCGTGGTCTCCCAGTCGACCGCGAGGATGTCGCCGGCGCGGTCCGGGGCGTGGCGGAGGAAGTACTCGGCCTGGGCGGTGAGGTCGCCCGGCCACAGGAAGTGGTAGAAGCCGACGACCAGTCCGGCGTCGCGGGCGGTCTTCGTCTGCGCGGTCAGCCGGGGATTGACGTACGAACGGCCCTCCGTCGCCTTGACGAAGGCGAAGGAGAGGCCGTCCGTCCCGTAGGAGGAGGACTGGTAGGCGCTCACGTCGATGCCATGCAGCATGTGAGGGTTGTCCCCCGTGAGCGCTGTCCGGAACCTCAGCTCCGGGTGGTCACCGAACTCAGCACCGACGCGGACTTCGCCGACCAGTCCGAGGTGATCAGGCTCGCGTGGTTCTTGGCCAGGAGGGCCAGCCGCGCGGCGACTTCGGCGTCCGTCGGGTTGGTGGAGGAGATCGCCGGGGACACGCTGTGGGCGCCCGTGGCGATGAGGATGTAGTGGTTCGCGGAGTAGAACGAGGTGTCGTAGCCGTTGTTGACGTACGTGGCCGCGTCACCGTCGAAGAACACGAACCAGGGGCGGATCGAGGCGTCGTAGCGGCTGGTGCGCGGATCGCCGTTCGCCGCGCCGAGCACGGCCGGGAACGCCTGGGCCGCCGAGATGTTCCCCGCCGCGTGCAGGTCGCGCAGGTGGTCGCCGTACTCCTCGTCCGTCCAGTAGTGGTCGAACGGGTTGGACTGCTCCACCGTGCCCGGGATCAGGTCGAAGACGAACTTGCCCCGCAGGGAGTCCCGGGCGGGCCAGGCGTCCGCCTTCGCCGCCGCGTCCAGCGTGGGGTACGTCCCGCCGAGCAGGTCGGCCGGCTTGTAGACGCTGCCGCCCAGTTTCTGCGCCACGAGCGTGTCGAACTCGTCCGGTCCCATGCCCGCGTTGTTGTTGAAGCCGACCTTCATCTCGACCTTGACCAGGATCGGCGGGTGGTCGGGGTGGAGCTGGTTCCAGGCGGCCATGTTGTCCAGGCAGCTGCCGAGGTCCTGGTTGCGGCTCTTGCTGTACAGCTCGCCGGGGGTCTTCGCCGCCTCGCAGTTGTTGTCGTTGCCCAGCGGGTTGCCGTGGCTGACCCGCCAGCGATGGCTGAGGGTGTCGGCGTAGACGTCCAGTTCCAGCAGTGAGGCGCCGGAGTCCAGCGCCTGCGCGAAGTACGTGTACTTGGACTTGTCGTACGCGTTGTGCGTGCCGATGGCCGTCGTCGCGGAGAACTTCGGCGACGCCGCCTGTGCGTTGCCCGGCGCCACCGCCAGCAGAGCCGCGGCCCCCACGAGCGCCGCCAGCCGTCTCGATCCACGCATCCCCGAACTCCCCTTCGCCGTCACAGAGTTGACGGCAGCGTAGGGCCACGCGGTTACCGTACGGTAGCCCCAGGGACAACATGGCGCACCAGGCGGCGCACTTGGGATCCGGCCGGTCTTGCGCGCGGAGGCTTGAACCAGGCTTGGCATGCGCATGCTCATCAGGGTGAAGCGGCGCGGCCCACCCAGGCCCGACGCCCGCCTCCCGTTTCCTCCACCCCACAAGGAGACATGGTGCTAAGACGAAGACTCTCCCTGACCGGCCTCGCCCTGGCCACGGCCGCCGCGGGCCTCACACTGCTGCCCGCGAGCGCCGAGGCGGCCTCCGGCGGCCACACCACGGCGGCGGCCCCCGCCCTGGCCGCGCCCGACATCGACGTCACCCGGGTGCAGGCGCACCTCACCGAACTCAACGCCATAGCGAGCCGCAACGGCGGCAACCGCCGGTCCACCACCCAGGGCTACCGCGACTCGGTCGCCCATGTGAAGGGCAAGCTCCAGGCGGCCGGATACACCGTCACCGAGCAGGCCTGCACCTCCGGGTGCACCAGCGGAGCAGGGCCCAACCTGATCGCCGAGTGGCCCCAGGGCGACGCGTCGAAGGTGTACATGTTCGGCTCACACCTGGACAGCGTCTCCGCCGGACCCGGCATCAACGACAACGGCTCCGGCAGCGCCTCCCTCCTGGAGGTCGCGCTCAAACTGGCCGAGACCAAGCCGTCGATGGCCGCGCGCATCCGCTTCGGCTGGTGGACGGACGAGGAGCAGGGCCTCAACGGCTCGGACTTCTACGTCCGTTCGCTGACCTCCGCGCAACGCACGGCGATCAAGGCGTACTACAACTTCGACATGGTCGCCTCCCCCAACGGCGGCTACTTCATCAACCACATCACCTCCGCCGCAGCCGCGCCGATGAAGGCGTACTGGGACTCGCTGAACCTCCAGCCCGAGGAGAACACCGAGGGCGCGGGCCGTTCCGACGACTACTCCTTCGAGAACTACGGCATCCCGACCTCCGGCTACGCCATGGGCGCGAGCGCCCGCAAGACCTCGGCGCAGGCGGCCAAGTGGGGCGGTACGGCAGGCGCCGCGTACGACGGCTGCTACCACTCCTCCTGCGACACCACGGCCAACATCAACGCCACCGGGCTGAACCGCAGCGCCGACGGCGTCGCCTACACGCTGTGGAAGCAGGCGGTCTCGGACACCGCCCCGACGAACGACTTCTCGGTCTCGGCGAGCCCCGCCACCGGCAGCACCGACCCGGGCACCTCGCTGACCACCACCGTCTCCACGGCCACCACCAGCGGCTCGGCGCAGACGGTGACCCTGTCCGCCTCGGGCGCCCCGGCGGGCGTCACGGTCTCCTTCAACCCGGCCTCGGTGACCTCCGGCGCCTCGTCCACGGCGACGGTCTCCGTCGGCTCCTCCGTGCCGCCCGGCACGTACCCGCTCACCATCACCGGCACCGGTACCACCACCCACACCGCCACGTACACGCTCACCGTCAAGGGCGCGGGCGGCTGCACGGCCTCCCAGGTGATCTCCAACGGCGGCTTCGAGAGCGGAACGTCCCCGTGGACGGGTGACACCGGTGCGATCGGCACGTTCAGCGGCCAGTCCGCGCACTCCGGCACCCGGTACGCCTGGCTCGCGGGCTACGGCTACGCGGCCACCGACACCCTCGGCCAGACGGTGACCGTCCCGTCCGGCTGCACCAAGGCGACCCTGAGGTACTGGCTGCACGTCGACACCGCCGAGTCGGGCACGACGGCGTACGACACCTTCCAGGTCAAGGTCGACGGGACCGTGAAGCAGACGTACTCCAACGCCAACGCGGCGTCGGGGTACACCGAGCGGACCCTGGACCTGAGCCAGTACCTCGGCCGGCAGATCACGCTGACCTTCACCGCCACCGAGGACTCCAGCCTCCAGACCAGCTTCGTCGTGGACGACGCCACCCTGACGACGAGCTGAGCCCACACCGGCCGGCATTCGCGGGAATGCCGGCCGGTGATCGGGGTAGACGCGGGCTTGCCGGACAATGGACCGGCGAGACTTAGCCGATCGACTGGGAGGGACGCGTGATGCCGACGACGACCGCGCAGACTGCGGAGCAGAGGGTGGACGTGGACGTTCCGGAGATCGCGGATCCTTCTCAGGTGGCGCCGAGGGACGCGCGGGAGCTGTCGAAGGTGTTCTTCGACCGGCTGGCGGTGCTGGAGGAGGGGACGGCCGAGTACCAGTG
>NZ_JBEYXJ010000112.1:0-27505 GCF_040645015.1 Streptomyces sp. NPDC046881
GCGGCGCCGCCGACACCTGTCCTGTCGCGCCCAGGCGGCGCCGCGGCCCGGAATCGACTTCAACAAACTGTTGACGCCCAGACCCCCCACTCCTAGGCTCCACGAAGCGGAAACAGGTTTCCGCTGAATCCCGCACGGAAGGTCCACGATGTCGAAGCGCGTGCTCACGACAGAGTCCGGCGCCCCGGTCGCCGACAACCAGAACTCCGCCTCGGCCGGCGCAGGCGGCCCGCTCCTGCTCCAGGACCAGCACCTCCTGGAGAAGCTCGCGCGCTTCAACCGCGAGCGGATCCCGGAGCGCGTGGTGCACGCCCGCGGCTCCGGCGCCTACGGCCACTTCGAGGTGACGGACGACGTCACCGGCTACACCCACGCCGCCTTCCTGAGCGAGATCGGCAAGCGCACCGAGGTGTTCCTGCGCTTCTCGACCGTCGCCGACTCCCTCGGCGGCGCCGACGCGGTCCGCGACCCGCGCGGTTTCGCCGTGAAGTTCTACACCGAGGAGGGCAACTACGACCTCGTCGGCAACAACACCCCGGTGTTCTTCATCAAGGACCCGATCAAGTTCCCCGACTTCATCCACTCCCAGAAGCGGGACCCGTTCACCGGCCGCCAGGAGCCGGACAACGTCTGGGACTTCTGGGCGCACTCCCCCGAGGCCACGCACCAGGTGACCTGGCTGATGGGCGACCGCGGCATCCCGGCGTCGTACCGGCACATGAACGGCTACGGCTCGCACACCTACCAGTGGACGAACGCGGACGGCGAGGCCTTCTTCGTCAAGTACCACTTCAAGACCAACCAGGGCATCCGCTGCCTGTCCACCGAGCAGGCGCAGGAGCTGGCGGGCCAGGACCCCAACTCCCACCAGACCGACCTGCTCCAGGCGATCGAGCGGGGCGTGCACCCGTCCTGGACGCTGTACGTCCAGATCATGCCGGCGGCCGAGGCGGCCGACTACCGCTTCAACCCGTTCGACCTGACCAAGGTCTGGCCGCACCGGGACCACCCGCTGCAGCGCGTGGGCCGCCTGGTCCTGGACCGCAACCCGGACAACGTGTTCGCCGAGGTCGAGCAGGCCGCGTTCTCCCCGAACAACTTCGTGCCCGGCATCGGCCCGTCCCCGGACAAGATGCTCCAGGGCCGGCTGTTCGCCTACGCCGACGCCCACCGCTACCGCCTCGGCGTCAACCACACCCAGCTCCCCGTGAACGCCCCGAAGGCGGTCCCGGGCGGCGCCCTGAACTACGGCCGGGACGGCCTGATGGCGCTGAACGCGCAGGGCCGCCACGCCAAGAACTACGAGCCGAACTCGTACGACGGCCCGGTGGAGACCGGCCGCCCGCTGTCGGCGCCGCTGGCCGTGCACGGCCACACGGGCACCCACGAGGCGCCCCTGCACACCAAGGACGACGACTTCTTCCAGGCGGGCGAGCTGTACCGCCTGCTGTCCGAGGAGGAGAAGTCCCGCCTGGTCGCGAACATCGCCGGCGGCCTCTCGCAGGTCTCCCGCGACGACGTGATCGAGAAGAACCTGGCCCACTTCCACGCCGCCGACCCCGAGTACGGCAAGCGCGTGGAGGAGGCGGTCCGCGCCCTGCGCGAGGACTGAGCACCAGGAACGCAAGCAGCGTACGGGATCTGACGGGAGGTCACGATCCCGCACGCGGCCCGCGCAGCACGCCCGGCGGCCCGGATGAGGGGTGGCCGCCGGCCGGAGGGCGCGGGCAGGGCGAGGACCGCGGCGGTGTGCGAGCCAGTGCGGTGGTCAAGGACCGGGCCCCCTTCTCGACCAGAGGGAAGGGCACCCGGCTCCGTCGCCGCCACCGCGGTCCCACCCAGCCCCCTACCGGGGCCCACCCGCCCCGTCCGGCGGCGCGAACGACCTGTCGCGCCCAGCCTCGCGCCGTCGGACGGCAACCAACGCTCCCTGCGCCGGGTCGTCCCGGCGAGGGAGCGTTCGGCGTTCCCGGGCACCGGTCCGGCGTGCAGATCCGTCCCCCGCGCCGCACGCTGAAGGCATGACTCACTACCCGCACATCGTGGTTCACCCCCCGGCGCTGGACGGTTCCCGGCGGGTCACCGAGGGGGACGTGATGCTGGGGATCGCCTCGCATCTGGACGATGTCGTGGAGATCCTGCGGCTGGCCGACCTGGACCGGATCGAGGTGGAGGAGAGCGATCTGATCGAATGGCAGGGCGGCGGTCCGGACGACTGGCCCGGGCTGTCGGAGCACGAACTGTGACGGGGGCGCGTACGGCAGCGGTCGTAGGCCGGGTGCGCAACCCTCAAATCAACCTCTGAAGACCGCGGTGGAGGCTTCAACCTCCCTGCGGTCAGGGCAGATTAGGGGCATGCGGGGCCCGCCGGCACGGGGGCGGCGGGTCCCGTCCGGGGGTGTCTCATGGGTCGTACGCCATCGATCGCGCCGGCCGCGCCGGACCCGTACGCGGTCGCGCTGCTGCGCGGGGGCGACCGCGCCGCCGTCGTGGTCGCCGTGCTGGGACTGCACCTGCGCGGCGCGGTCGAGGCGGGCCGGCCGGGCACGCTGCGCAGGACCGGGACGGGCCGGGCCGGGCCCGTGCGGCATCCGCTGGAGAAGGCGGTCCGCACCGGCCTCTACCGGCCCGCGGGGCCGCGTGAGCTGCCCGCCCGGGCGGTGGTGCGGCGGGCCCTGGCCCGGATGCGGGCCGAACTCGCGGCGGACGGACTGCTGCGGGTGCTGCCGCCCCGCCGCACCCGCGCCACCCGCCGGCTGCTGGCCGAGCTGCGCGAACGCCGCCCGCTGCCCGACGGGCCCGACGGTCTGCCGGAGGAGGAGGCGCTGCTCGCCGCCGCGCTGTACGGCGAGCGGGCCCTGACCGTGCTCGTGCCGCACTTCGCCCGCGAGGCCGGGCTCACCGGCCGGGGCGCGCTCGCCGACGAGGGCCGCTACCCGTTCGGCCGGGGCACCAGCCTGCGCCACCTGATCAGCGGCGGGGACCCCTACGGCGACGCGGACCACGGCCACGACGGCTGGGACGGCGGCGGGCACGGCGGGCACGACCACGGGCACGGCGGGTACGACTTCGGGGGCGGGGGCGGCGGCGGGTTCGACTGAGGACCCACCGCCCGGCGGAACGGCACGGCGAGCACGACTACGGGGGCGGTGACGGGTCGGCTGAGGACCCACGGTGCAGCAGCACGGCACGGCGGGCACGGCGTGCCGAACCCGCCGCCGCCCCGAAGCAGCAAAGGCCCCCGCGGGCCCGGCGGTACGGGGCGGCACGGCGAAGGGGCGGCCCGTCTCCCCTGGACGGGCCGCCCCTCGTGTGTGCCGGACGCGTCAGACCTTCAGCGGCCTGATCGAGGTCGGCGCGTGGCCGGGCTCGGTGGCCAGTTCCTCGAACTCGCTGATGTCGCTGATGTCCATGGTGCGGCTCATGGAGATGTTGGTGATCCGCTCCAGGATCGCCTCGACCACGACCGGCACCCGGTACTCGGCGGCCAGCTTCTTGGCCTCCTCGAAGGCGGCGCCCAGCTGGTCCGGCTCGGTGACCCGGATGGCCTTGCAGCCCAGGCCCTCCGCGACCTTGACGTGGTCCACGCCGTAGACGCCCAGCTCGGGCGCGTTGACGTTCTCGAACTCCAGGTTCACCTGGAAGTTGATGTCCAGGCCGATCTGCGCCTGGCGGATCAGGCCCAGGTAGGCGTTGTTCACCAGGACGTGGACGTACGGGATCCGGTGCTGGGCGGCGACGGCCAGCTCCTCGATGAGGAACTGGAAGTCGTAGTCGCCGGAGAGCGCGACGACCGGGGAGTCCGGGTCGGCCTTGGCGACGCCGATCGCGGCCGGGATGGTCCAGCCGAGCGGGCCGGCCTGGCCGCAGTTGATCCAGTGGCGCGGCTTGTAGACGTGCAGCATCTGCGCGCCGGCGATCTGCGAGAGGCCGATCGTGGTGACGTACCGGGTGTCCGGTCCGAAGGCCCGGTTCATCTCCTGGTACACGCGCTGCGGCTTCATCGGCACGTCGTCGAAGTGCGTACGGCGCAGCAGGGCGGCCTTGCGCTCCTGGGTGGAGGCGACCCAGTCGCCGCGGTCGGGCAGCCTGCCCTCGGCCTTCAGCTCCTTCGCCACCTCGATGAACAGCTCCAGCGCGGCCCTGGCGTCGGAGACGACCCCGTAGTCCGGCGGGAAGATCTTGCCGATCTGCGTGGGCTCGATGTCGACGTGGACGAACGTGCGCTCGCCGCGGTAGACGTCCAGCTTGTAGCCGGTGTGGCGGTTGGCCCAGCGGTTGCCGATGCCGAGGACGAAGTCGGACGCCAGGAAGTTGGCGTTGCCGTACCGGTGCGAGGTCTGCACGCCGACCATGCCGGCGTTCAGCTCGTGGTCGTCGGGCAGCGCGCCCCAGCCCATCAGGGTCGGGACGACCGGGGTCCGGGTCAGCTCGGCGAACTCCACGAGCAGGTCCGCGGCGTCGGCTCCGATGATGCCGCCGCCGGCCACGATGACCGGGCGCTCCGACTCCAGAAGAAAGGTGAGGGCCTTCTCGATCTGGGCCCGGGTCGCGGTGGGCTTGTAGACCGGCAGCGGCTCGTACGTCTCCGGGTCGAACTCGATCTCGGTGAGCTGGACGTCGATCGGCAGGTCGATCAGGACCGGGCCGGGACGGCCGGAGCGCATCAGGTGGAAGGCCTGCTGGAAGACGCCGGGGACCTGCGCGGCCTCCAGCACGGTGACCGCCATCTTCGTGACCGGCTTGGCGATCGAGGCGATGTCGACGGCCTGGAAGTCCTCCTTGTGGATCACGTGGGTGGGCGCCTGGCCCGTGATGCACAGGATCGGGATGGAGTCGCCGATGGCGGAGTACAAACCGGTGATCATGTCGGTGCCGGCCGGTCCGGAGGTGCCGATGCAGACACCGATGTTCCCCGGCCTGGTCCGGGTGTAGCCCTCGGCCATGTGGGAGGCGCCCTCCACGTGGCGGGCGAGGGTGTGGCCGATGCCGCCGCCCTCCTTGAGGGCCTTGTAGAACGGGTTGATCGCCGCGCCCGGCACACCGAAGGCGTCGGTGACGCCCTCGCGCTTGAGGATCTCAACTGCCGCGCGGGCAGCGGTCATACGAGCCATCGAGTACTCCTGCTTCGGCTGTCGGATGCGTACTCCCGTCGCGCCCCGCGGTAAGCACGGTCTCCAGAGGATCGATTCCCGCGTAATTCCGTAATGCGGAAATCTACTTCTACTATCTGGAAGCAATGTAGGTGGGTGGCGCAAGGTCGTCAAGAGCGGTCCGGACACCGGAAAGCGCCGGACAGGAGCGGGCGCCGAGGAGCACCATGGGAGCGCCGTCCCGACGCGACGCCTTGGAGTGGGCCATGCCCGAGAGTGTTCCGGTGCGCTGTCCGGTCTGCCGGCGCGCGCACCTCTACACGGCGCCGGTGTATCCCTGTGCGTGCGGGGCGCCGACCGCGCCGCGGCTGGATCCGGCGGCCGAGCCGGCCGTGGCGGCGCACCGGGCCTGGGACGACGAGTGGCTCACCGTGCCGTGCGCGGCCTGCGGGCGCCCGGGCCACTGGCCCCGGCCGGAACTGGGCTGCCCGTGCGGCACGGTGCTGCGCGTGGCGGTGGCCGGGTTGCCGCCCGAGGGTACGGCGGCACCGGGACCGGCCCCGGCACACCCCCTGCGCCCGCAGGCCGCCGCCGTCCGGGAGCCCGGCGGCCACGCACCGCCCGGACCCCGCGCCCCCTTCCAGCCCCGCACCATCCGCACCGCCCGCGACGCCGTCACCACCGCCGCGCTCTATCTGCGCTGGCTCGGCTACCGGGACATCCGCCGCGCCGACCAGCGGCCCCCGAACGGCATCGGGCTCGCCGCCCGCGGACTGCTCGCCCAGGTGGACCCGACGGTGCGGCCGGCCGGCCCGCGGGACGTGGAGTGCCTGTGGCTGACCGCGATGACCGAGTCCGCGCGGTGCGTGTACTTCTCCCTCGCCGGCTACACCGACGCCGCCCGGACCGGCGCGGACGGGCTCGCGATCCCGCTGTTCGTGCTCGATCTGGCGGGCGTCCCGCAGCCGGTCAACGACCCGGCCGGCGCCCTGCACACCGCGGGCGCGCCACGCCCGGGACCGCCGGCACGGGACGGCCGGAGCTGACCCTGCCCGCCCCTCCCGACGGCCCCGGACCTGGTGCGCCACCGACTGCGCGCTCGGCCCGGGACCGCCGTGGAGCATTCAGCGGATGCTCGTTCCGAGCCGTTTCACACCCCGTAGGTCTCCCGCAGTTCCACCTTGCGGACCTTTCCGGAGACGGTCATCGGGAAGGAGTCGAGAATCCGGAGCCGGCTGGGGATCTTGTAGTGGGCGAGCCGGCCCGCGCAGAAGTCCCGCAGGTCCTCCAGCGTGAGCGGATCGGCGGGGTCGCTCGGGATGACACAGGCGAGCACCTCCTCGCCGTACCGCTCGTGCGGCACCCCGACGACCTGGACATCGCGGATCTTCGGGTGGGCGTAGAGGAACTCCTCGATCTCGCGCGGGTAGATGTTCTCGCCGCCCCGGATGATCATGTCCTTGATCCGGCCGACGATCTCGACGTACCCGTCCTCGCGCATCACCGCGAGGTCCCCGGTGTGCATCCAGCGGCCCGCGTCGATCGCCTCGGCGGTCTTCCCGGGCTCGTTCCAGTAGCCGAGCATCACGCTGTAGCCGCGGGTGCACAGCTCGCCCGCCGTGCCCCGCGGCCGTGTCACCCCGGTGGCCGGGTCGACGACCTTGACCTCCAGGTGCGGCAGGACCCGGCCCACGGTGGCGGTGCGGTGCTCCAGGTCGTCCTCGAGCCGCGTCTGCAACGACACCGGGGAGGTCTCCGTCATGCCGTAGCAGATGGAGACCTGCTCCATGTGCATCTCGGCGACCACCCGCTTCATCACCTCCACCGGGCACGGGGAGCCCGCCATGATGCCGGTGCGCAGGGAGGAGAGGTCGTAGGAGGCGAAGTCCGGGAGGTTCAGCTCCGCGATGAACATGGTCGGGACGCCGTACAGGGAGGTGCACCGCTCCCGCTGCACCGCCTCCAGGGTGGCCGCCGGGTCGAAGGAGGGGGCCGGGATGACCATGCAGGCGCCGTGCGAGGTGGCCGCGAGGTTGCCCATGACCATGCCGAAGCAGTGGTAGAACGGCACCGGGATGCAGATCCGGTCCTGCTCGCTGTACGCGATCGACTCCCCCACGAAGTAACCGTTGTTGAGGATGTTGTGGTGGGAGAGGGTGGCACCCTTCGGGAAGCCGGTCGTGCCCGAGGTGTACTGGATGTTGATGGGGTCGTCGCAGGACAGTTCCGCGTACGGGACGCCCGGGGCCGCCCGCCCGAGCAGCGCCTCCCAGCTCGGGTCGCCGAAGTACACGATCTCGCGCAACGCCGGGCAGCGGCCCCGCACCTCCTCGGCCATCGCCCGGTAGTCGCTCGTCTTGTGCGCCAGCGAGGCGAACAGCAGGCGGACACCGGACTGGCCGAGGACGTACTCGACCTCGTGGGTGCGGTACGCCGGGTTGATGTTCACCATGATCGCGCCGATGCGGGCGGTGGCGTACTGGACCAGCACCCACTCCGGGCAGTTGACCGCCCAGATGCCCACCCGGTCGCCCTTGGCGATCCCGCTCGCCACCAGCGCCTGCGCCAACTCCTCGACGGCGGCGCCGAATTCGGCGTACGTCCAGCGCCGCCCGGACGGCACGTCGACCAGCGCCTCGCGGTCCGGCCAGGCCGCCACCGCCCGGTCCAGGTTGGCGCCGATGGTGTCGCCGAGCAGGACGGTCGGGCTCGTCCCGTGCGTGTACGACAGCTGAGCGGTCACCGGAAGTCCTCCTCGCGGTACTCGTTCTCCGCGCCGGCCGCCGTGGCCTCGCGCAGCTCGATCCGGCGGATCTTGCCGGACACCGTCTTGGGCAGCGCGCCGAACTCCAGCCGGCGGATGCGCTTGTAGGGGGCGAGCACCCGGCGGGAGTGCTCGAAGAGGGCCTTCGCGGTGCCGGGTCCGGGCTGCCACCCCTCGGCGAGGACGACGTACGCCTTGGGCACGGCGAGCCGCAGCTCGTCCGGGGCGGGCACCACGGCCGCCTCGGCCACCGCCTCGTGCTCCAGCAGCGCGCTCTCCAGCTCGAACGGGCTGATCTTGTAGTCCGAGGCCTTGAACACATCGTCGCTGCGCCCGATGTAGGTGAGGTATCCCTCCTCGTCCCGGGAGGCGATGTCCCCGGTGCGGTAGTAACCGCCCGCCATGGCCTCGGCCGTGCGGTCGGGGTCGCCGTGGTAGCCGGTCATCACGCCGACCGGGCGCTCGGCGAGGTCGATCGCGATCTCGCCCTCGGTGGCGCCGGGCGCGCCGGAGACCGGGTCGAGGAGTTCGATGCGGTAGCCGGGGCTGGGCCGGCCCATCGAGCCGGTCTTCAGCACCTGGCCGGGGCTGTTGGAGACCTGCACGGCGGTCTCGGTCTGCCCGAAGCCGTCCCGGACCGTCACCCCCCAGGCCCGCCGGACCCGCTCGACGACCTCGGGGTTGAGCGGCTCGCCGGCGGCCACCGCCTCGCGGGGCGGGGCGGCCAGCCGGCCGAGGTCGGCCTGGATGAGCATCCGCCACACGGTCGGCGGCGCGCAGAAGGTGGTCACGCCGGCCCGGTCCATCTCGGCCATCAGCCGGGCCGCGTCGAAGCGGGTGTAGTTGAAGATGAAGACGGTCGCCTCCGCGTTCCACGGCGCGAACAGGTTGGACCAGGCGTGCTTGGCCCAGCCGGGCGAGGAGATGTTCAGGTGCACGTCGCCCGGCCGGAGCCCGATCCAGTACATCGTGGCCAGGTGCCCGACCGGGTACGAGGTGTGGGTGTGCTCGACCAGTTTGGGGCGGGCGGTCGTCCCCGAGGTGAAGTACAGCATCAGCGGGTCGTCGGCGAGCGTCGGACCGTCGGGGAGGAACTCGGCGGACTCCGCGTACGCGTCCTCGTACGGCTCCCAGCCCTCCTCCGGCAGGCCGCCGACCGAAATCCGGGTGTAGGCGCCCGGCACGTCGGCGAACTTCGCCGTGTCCTCGGCGCGCACGATCACGTGCTTCACCCGGCCCCGCTCCACGCGGTCGCGCAGATCGCCCGGGCCGAGCAGCGGGGTGGCCGGGATGACCACCGCGCGCAGCTTCATCGCGGCCAGCGCGGTCTCCCACAGCTCGGCCTGGTTGCCGAGCATGACGAGGACGCGGTCCTCCGCGGCGACCCCGCGCTCGCGCAGCCACCGGGCGACCCGGTTGGACCGCTCGGCCAGCTCGGCGAAGGACAGCCGGGTCTCGGTGCCGTCCTCCTCGACGATGTGCAGGGCGGTGCGGTCGTTGCCGGCGGCGATCACGTCGAACCAGTCCAGCGCCCAGTTGAACTGCTCGGGCCGGGGCCAGCGGAAGCCCTCGTAGGCGGTGGCGTAGTCCTCGCGGTGCTCCAGCAGGAAGTCCCGCGCGTTCCTGAAGGCCTCGGTCGCCGTCGTCATCCGTCCTCCTTGCCTGGGGGGTCGCTCGCCGGTGCGCCCGCCGGCTCACTCCTGTGGTTCCCGGCCATTGCCGGGCGGCTCTCTGGCATCGTCTAATCCGTGATGCAGGTCTCACCACCCCCGAACGGGGGGGTGGGCGGCCGGAAGGGCGGACAGGTGACGGCAGAGGCGGCGGGGGCGGTGGAGATCGGTGGCGCGCTGGCCCGGCTGCGGCGCGCGACGGGACTCCCCGTCGCCTTCGGCGGGCTGGTGGAGTCCGGCCGGCCGCAGATCCGCATCAGCGAGCTGAGCGGCACCACCACGGCCGCGCTGCGCTCGCTGGCGGTGACCTCCGGCAGCGGGCTCGGCGGCAAGGCGGTGGCCCTGGCCCGGCCGTGCGCGGTGACCGACTACTCCAGCTCCCGGCAGATCAGCCACGAGTACGACGTACCGGTGGCCGCCGAGGGCATCCGCGCGGTGCTCGCGGTGCCGGTGGTGGTCCGGCGCCGGGTGCGCGGGGTGCTCTACGGCGCGCTGCGCTCGGCCCGGCCGCTCGGCGACCGCACGCTGGGCGCGGCGGTGGCGGCGGCGCGGGACGTGGAGCAGGCGCTGGTGGTGCGGGACGAGGCCCGGGGACTGCTGGCGGCGGCCCGGCCCGAGCAGGCCGGCGCCGAGCAGGGGGCCGGGTGGGAACAGGTGCGGGAGGCGCACGCGGCGCTGCGGGCGCTGGCTCCCCGGATCGCCGACCCGGACCTGCGGGCCGAACTGCTGGCCGCGTGCGGCCTGCTGACCGCACCGCCACGTGCCGGGGGCGTGACCCTGGCGCCACGGGAGCTGGACGTGCTGTCCTGGGTGGCGGCGGGGGCCACCAACGCGGCGGTGGCCGAGCGGCTGGGCCTGCGCCCGGAGACGGTCAAGGGGTATCTGCGGTCGGCGATGCGGAAGCTGGGCGCACACACACGAGGGGAGGCGGTGACCGCGGCCCGGAGGGCGGGGCTGCTGCCGTAGTCCGAAGGCGGTGAGGAAACCTGCCCATTCATCCGGCGTCGCTTTGAATTTCCCTCTGCTTGACCGTTTGTTATTTCCCTCACCAGGGCTTCCGTCCGAATTTCAAGGATCGTTGCCTAGAATTTGGTCCGGACACGACACACGAGGGGAGCGGTGACCGTGCGACGGGACTTCCAGGAGCCTGCCAGGTGCCGCCCCGACCTGGTCATCGGCCGCGAGGAGCTGTTCGCCGGCGCCCGCGGGCAACTCGCCTCGGGGGGCAGTGTGCTGCTCCACGGCCCCGCCGGAATAGGGAAATCCACCGTCCTGCGGGCATTGGCCGAGGAATACGGCGCCACCGCGCGCACCGTCTTGCGCTGCTCGGCGACCGAGTCCGAATCCCACCTCCCCTTCCTCGCCCTCGCCGACCTCCTCGGCATGGTGCTCGACGAGGTCTCCGCCCGGCTGCCCGCCGCCCAGCGCACCGCCCTGGAATCGGCGCTCACCGGCCGCGGCGAGTCCAGCCTCCAGCGCGACGGCCTCGCCCTGCGCCTGGCCGTGCTCTCCGCGCTGCGCGCCCTCGCCGCCCAGGGCCCGGTCCTCGTCGTCGCCGACGACCTGCAGTGGCTGGACCCGGCCAGCGCCGAACTGCTCGGCTTCGCCGCCCGGCGCCTGGAGGGCACCCCGGTGCAACTGCTGTGCGCGGTCCGCACGGAGGGACAGGAGAGCCAGGAGTACGACCGCCATCTGCGCGCCTGCCCGCCGGGCACCCGCGCGGTCCGGCTCGGCCCGCTGTCCCGCGCCCAGGTCGCCCAGCTGCTCGACCACCGCGGCCACGGCGGCCTGTCCCGCTCCACCGTCCGCGAGATCCACCGCACCAGCGGCGGCAACCCGCTGTTCGCCCTGGAGCTGGGCCGCGCCCTCGCCGACAGCCCCACCCCGCCCCGGCCCGGCGAGCCGCTGCCCGTGCCGACCTCGCTGCGCGCCCTGGTCCTCAGCCGCCTCGACATGCTCTCCGTGGAGGCCCGCCGCACCCTGCTGGTGGCCAGCGCCGGCGCCCGGCCCACCCCGGCGCTGCTGCACGCGGCCGGCCGGGAGAACGCCGAGGCCGAATGCGCCCAGGCCGCCGAACTCGGGCTGCTGGCCACCGAGCCCGACGCACCCGCCGTACGGTTCGCGCACCCGCTGATCTCCGCCGCGCTGTACGCGGAGACCCCCGCGCACGAACGGCGGGCCGCGCACGCGGCGCTGTCCACCGCCGCCTCCGACCCGATAGAACGGGCCCGGCACCTGGCGCTCGCCACCACCGGCACCGACCCGGAGGTGGCCGCCCGGCTCGCCGAGGCCGCCGCGCTCGCCCGGGACCGCGGGGCCCCCTCGGTCGCCGCCCAGCTGGGGCTGCTCGCCGCCCGGCACACCCCCGCCGACGGCACCCCGAGCCAGGAGGAGCGCCGGCTCGCCGCCGCCGAGGACGCGATCACCGCCGGCGAGGTCGACCTGGCCCGGGACATCGCCCGGGAGGTGCTGGCCCGGGCGAGCGTGCCCGCCGACCGGGTGCGGGCCTGGATCATCGTCATCGACACCGCCGGCCACACCATGGCCGAGGTCGACGCCGTCTTCCCGCAGGCCCTCGCCGACGCCGGCGACGACCCCCGGCTGCTGGCCCTGGTCCACTACCAGCTGGCCTGGCGGGCGCTGATCGTGGAGGGCAACTTCACCGAGGCGCGGGAGGCCGCCGCGCACGCCGCCGAACTCGCCGCGCGCGGCCAGGACCGGCGCACCGAGCTGCTCGCCCTCGCCTTCCAGGCGCAGACCGAGACCCTGATGGGCCATCCGGAGGCGCCCCGCACCATCAAGCGCGCCCTGAAGGAACCCCAGGACCCGCGGGTGGCCTGGCATCACAACGGCGCGGGCAGCGCCCGGTTCCGCTGGCTGGTCATGGGCGACCAGCTGGCCGAGGCCCGGGCCACCGTCACCGCGCTGCTGCGCGAGGTCCGCCGGCGCGGCTCGGTGGAGAGCGAGGTGCACTTCCTGCGCGGCCTCGCCGAGACGGAACTGCGGGCCGGGCACTGCGGGCGCGCCCTCGACCTGGCCCGCGACAGCCTGCGGCTCGCCCGCGACTCGGGCATCGGCGAGACCGCCTCGGCGATGCTCACCTCGCTCGCGGAGGCCTCCGGCGGCGATGTCGAGCGCGCGCTGGCACTCGCCCGGGAGGCGGTGGACCACGCCGAGGAGGACGGCGACCAGATGTACCTCTCCCGGGCGCTCGGCGCGCTCGGGTACGCCCAGCTGGTGGCCGGGGACCCGGCGGGCACCGTGCGCTCGCTGCGCCGGGTGCGCAGCCTGGAGCTGGGGCTCGGCATCACCGACCCGGCCCGCGGCCGCTGGCAGGGCGACCTCGCCGAGGCACTCGTCCGGATCGGTGAACCCGCCGAGGCGCAGGCCGTCATCGACGCGAGCCGCGAACACGCGCTGCGGCTCGGCCGGGAGAGCGTCCTCGCCGTACTGGACCGGTCCGAGGCCCTGGTGCGGGCCGCCCGGGGCGAGCTGGAGGCCGCACTCGCCCAGCTGACGTCCGCTCAGGACCGGCTCGGCAAGCTCGGCTACGGCCTGGAGGAGGCGCGGGCCGCGTTCGCGCTGGCCCGGCTGCACGGCGGGCGCACGCCGGAGGGGGCCCGCGCGGCCGCGGCGGCCCTCGACGAGGCGTCCCGGATGTTCCGGCGCTGCCGGGCGCTGCCCTGGCTGCGCCAAGTGGACGAACACCGCACCGCCCCGGAGCCGGAACCGGCGCCGGCCGTGCCGGACGCGCCGGCCGCCCTGGCGGTGCTGGCCGCGATGGAGCGTCAGGTGGCCGCGCTCGTCATGGAGGGCGCCACCAACCGGGAGATCGCGGCCCGGCTGTTCATCAGCGTGAAGACGGTGGAGGCGACCCTGACCCGGGTCTACCGCAAGCTGGGGATCCGATCGCGCGTCGACATCGTCCGATTGGCGGCAGGTCGCCGCGCGCCCTGAGCGGCGCTCTTGTTAACTGAACCGGACCGAGGGTTTTCCCTCACCCCACCCCCTAGGGGGTTCCCTCATTGGGAGCCGAGGGTTCCGGGTCCTAGCGTAAAGGGCGTGCCGCTCGCCCGGGCATACGGGGGTCGGTCCCGCGACCCCCGTGCAACCCCCACCCGCGCGACCCCCCACCGGTGCAACCCACTGAGGAGACTCATGTTCGGGCTCACACGTGCCAGAAAGACCGCCGCGACCGTGGTGGCCACCGCCGCCGCGGCGGCGACCGCGCTGCTCGCCTCCCCCACGGCGAGCGCCGCACCCCAGCCCATCGTCGGCGGTACGACCACCACGACGACCGCGTACCCGTTCATGATGCAGATCACGGACGCGTCCGGGAGCCAGTTCTGCGGCGGCACCCTGGTGGCCGCCAAGAAGGTGGTGACGGCGGCGCACTGCATGGTCGGCGAGACGACCGGCAGCGTGCGTGTGGTCGGCGGCCGGACGTACCTGAACGGCACGAACGGCACGGTGAGCCGGGTGAGCAAGATCTGGATCAACCCGGACTACACGGACGCCACCAACGGCGACGACGTGGCCGTGCTGACCCTGTCGACGTCGATGCCGTACACCCCGGCGTCGTACGTCTCCTCCTCCCAGACGGGCGTGTACGCGGCCGGCACCACGGCCCGCATCCTCGGCTGGGGCACCACCTCGGAGAACGGCAGCTCCTCCAACCAGCTGCGGACCGCGACCGTACCGATCGTGTCCGACTCCAGCTGCCGTACCTCCTACGGTTCGGACTTCGTCCAGTCCGACATGGTCTGCGCCGGATACACATCCGGTGGCGTCGACACCTGCCAGGGCGACAGCGGCGGTCCCCTGCTCATCGGGGGCGCCCTGGCAGGGATCACTTCCTGGGGCGAGGGGTGCGCGGAGGCCGGTTACCCGGGTGTCTACACCCGGCTGACCACCTTCTCGGACCTGGTGACCGCGCAGGTCAACTCGTGACCCGGAAGACTTCCCGAGCACCCCTCGGGTAACTGCCGGGGGGCGTTGCGGGCCACCACGAGCGGCCCGCAACGCCCCCTATCCAATGCCCCGCCTCACACCGCCCTGCGGTCCGCGGCGGAGCCGAAGCCCAGCCAGGTGTGCCGGTTGCCGGCCCAGCACCAGCCCACCTTGGGGGCGTTGCGGCGCTCGCGGCCGTCCCGACCCGTGCCGTTGCTGATCCAGAGCGCCGGGGTACGGGCGTCCAGGGCGCCGCCGGCCTTGCGCAGCCGGGAACCGATGGTCATGAAGCAGTGGTTCCGCTCCAGCACGGCGGGCTGCTGCAGCACCCAGTGGATGCCCTCGGCGAGCAGCAGCGGGGTACGGGCCTTTGCGGTGAGGGCGGGCAGCGCCTCGTCCGGGCTCCAGTTGGCCATCCGGTCGCCGCGGTCGAGTCCGGTCAGGACGTAGAGCGGGGCGTCGGGCAGCGCGAGCGTGTCCAGCGGGGCGAAGAGGTCGACGTCGGTCATGTCACCGACGACGAAGCCGGGCCTGCCGTCGCGGCGGAGCAGCGGCGCGAGGGCGGAGGCCGGGGCGCGGTCGGGGTGCACGGCGAGCAGCACATCGCCGCCGGCGCCCGCGGCGGCCTCGGCGCGTGCGGCGAAGGCACGCACGTCGGCGGCGGGCAGCCCGGCGGTCTCGTGCACCCCCAGCTCGATCAGGCGTTCGGCCTGCGCGCGCGGGGCCGGGAGTGCGGGGACGGGGGCGGCGGGGAGAACGGTGGCGGGTGCGGGCGTGGTGTCGGGCACGATGCTCCCAGGGGCGGTGACATGAGCGGACCCAGGGGCAACGACACCGCCCGCCGGAACGTTCCCGTCCGCCTGCGGGCGGCGACACCGGGCGCCCTCAGCGCCGTACGACCTCACCGAACCGGATGCCGTACGCGGCTCCCGGGTGCATGACCGTCAGCATCCGCTCCCCCTCCGCGCTCACCTCCTCCCGCCGTTCCCTGGTCGGTTCGTCGAAGGTCTCCATGACGAAGGTGCGTCCGTCGAGCCTCCACAGACCGGCCAGGCACGCTCGGGAATGCCCGCCGTAGGCCCGGTGTCGTACGGAAGGATCGAGGGAGCCACGGAAGGGGCGGGTATGAGCGAGGCGTTGGTGCTGGGTGGCGGTGGGGTCGGGGGGATCGCCTGGATGACGGGGGTGCTGGCGGGGCTCGCCGATGCGGGGCGGGATGTGACGGGGGCCGGGCTGCTGGTGGGGACCTCGGCGGGGTCGGCCGTGGCGGCTCAGCTCGGGAGTGGGCTGCCGCTGGAGGAGTTGTACGCCCGGCAGGTGGATCCCGCGCAGCAGGCCGCGGAGATCATGGCCGAGATGGATCTGGAGAAGTTCGCCGCGGAGATCGGTGCCGCCACCGAGTCGGCCGCGTCGGTCCCCGCGTTGCGGCGCGCGGTCGGACGGGTGGCGCTCGCGGCGCGGACGGTCCCCGAGGCGGAGCGGCGTGCGGTGATCGAGTCCCGGCTGCCGGCCCACGGGTGGCCGGAGCGGGCGCTGAAGGTGGTCGCGGTGGATGCCGAGAGCGGTGAACCGCGCGTCTTCGACCGGGAGTCGGGTGTCCTTCTGGTGGACGCCGTCGCGGCGAGCTGTGCCGTGCCGGGTGTGTGGCCGCCGGTGACGATCGGCGGGCGCCGGTACGTGGACGGCGGGGTGCGGTCCGTCGCCAACGTCGACCTCGCCGCCGGTGCGGACCGGGTGCTGGTGCTGGTGCCGCTGGGCGTCACCGAGCCGTTCCCCAGCGAGCAGCCGCTGGAGCGGTCCGTGGCGGAGCTGCGCGAGCGGGGTGCCGAGGTCGTGGTCGTCGCGCCCGACGAGGCGTCGGCCGCGGCGATCGGCGGCAACCCGCTCGACCCGTCCACCCGCCGCCCGGCCGCCGAGGCGGGCCGCACCCAGGGCCGGTCGCTCACGCTCCCCTGGGCGCGGGACTGAACTCGGCTGCCCCTCACGGCGTCCGGTCGCACGCCGACGGCAGCCAGGTCAGGTCGGGGGTGGTACCGAGGGTGTCCAGGGAGCGGAGGAGGTCGTCCAGGTGGCGGGGGTTGGCGAGGAACTCGATGGTGGCCTCGGCGAACGCGTCGCGGACCGCGGGCGGCATCGCGTCGGAGGCGTCGAAGCAGTGCACCTCGTGCCGGTCGCGGAGGGTGAGGGCCAGGGAGCGGCGCCAGTCGGGGCCGGTGCCGCTCGGGGCGGGCCGGACGCCGGTGTGGACGGAGAAGCCGGACTCCTTGTCGCTCCAGGCACGTTGGGCGTCGGCGGAGGCCAGGTAGCGGATGAGCTTCCTGGCCTCCGGGGTGGCGTGCAGCAGGGCGACCAGGTCGCCGGAGACCTCCCACGCGTGGGTGCCGGCGGCGCCGAGGACGAGCTGGGCAGTGGGGGCGTAGCGGCCGTCGGCCCGCTCCCAGGCGGGCCGGCCGCGGATGAACGAGGCCTGGTGCTCCAGGGTGCAGCCCCGCGGGCGTGCGGTCACCGGCTGCGACGCCTCCTCGTACGGCGTCTTCAGGGCCCGCCGCACCAGTTCCGGGTCGCCGCCGGCCCCGACCAGCCGGCCCCAGGTCTTCCACACGTCCTTCATCTGCGCCGACCGCCAGGACAGATCGCCGCGCGCCCACTTCTCGTAGACCTCCGCGCCGTACCGCTGGAGCAGGATGTCCTCGATCCAGTCGGTGCCGGGCCAGCCGCTGGTGGCGCCGGACCCCATGCCGACGCACCACGCGGCCGGCCGGTGCACGGCCCGTCCGCGTTCCTGTGCACCGACGTCGGCCGGGTACCAGACGATGCTCTTCAGGTCGGCCTTGAGGGGGAACCAGTACACGTGTCCGTCGGCGAGCGGCATGGCCCAGGACGGGCCGAAGTCCTTGGGGTCCACGAGCTGTTCGAGCGGCACGAGGTGCTTCTGCCGGGCGTACTCGGCGAGTTCGCCGGGGCCGGTGAGCACCACCACGTCGGGCGGTGTCCCGGCCTCGACGTCGGCGCCGAGCACCTGGCTCTCGGCGTTGCTGCCCTGGTAGTCGACGTGGATGTGGTACTTCCGCTCGAAGGGCTCGATGACCGCCTGACGGAAGTGCTTCTCGTCCTCGCCGGTCCAGTTGGCCAGCAGGGTGACGGTCGGCTCGTTCCCGAGGGCGCGTACGCCCACCACGACGGCCGCCGCCAGAAGGGCCAGGCAGCTCGCCAGCACCGTGACCCTGCGGACCAGGCGGCGCGAAGGCCGGGGCCGGGCGTTCACCGGGGCCTGAACCGGTAGTCGTCGATGTGCCGCCGCAGGCCCGTCTCGGCCAGTGCCATGAGCAGGACGCCTCCTATGAGGATCCACACCGCCGCCGCCGCGCGGAAGCCGGTGTGTGCCAGGTACGAGGCGGTGTCCCGCCCCGCGTCGGGGATGAGCCGCCCGGGCAGCGGGCGGTCGAGCAGGTGCCGGGTGTCCGTCATGCCCTGCCGGGTCCATACGGTGAACAGCACGGCCACCGCGAAGAGCGCGGTCAGCAGGACCAGCGCGGCCAGGAGTTGGCGGTTGTAGCGGCGCCGGAAGCGGTGCCGGAGGAAGAGCTGGGTCTCCAGCAGCGCGGCGCCGAGGGCGAGGGTCAGCAGCAGGGTGACGCTCCAGGCGAGCCAGAGCAGCGGGCCGAACGAGGTCTGCCGGTGCACGGCGGCCCGCTGCTGCCGTTGCAGGGCTTCCAGGCGGTCCTGTATCCCGGAGCCCTTCTCCGTCAGGATGCTGGTGGCGTAGCTGAGGTAGGCCTCCCGCAGCACGCTGCCGTCGGGCTGGAGCTGGGACTGCTGAACCTTGACGGCGTAGACGGTGATCAGCCCGGCGATGGTCTGCAGGGCCTGGCGGCCGGCCGGTCCGCCGAGGTCGTCGTCCGCGGCGGCGGCCGACAGGCTCTGTGCGGCGACCGAGATCTGCTTCTGGAAGTCACTGGTCGGGGCCGGCGCGCCGGCGTCCTTCCGGGCCTGGCCGAGCGCGTACAGCGCGGTGTCGAGGGACAGCACGGACGGGGCGCTGGAGGTGCGCAGCGGGTTCGCGTCGCCGTGCACGCCCTGGTACGACACGAAGAGGGACAGTGTGAGCAGTGCCGACAGGGTCAGCAGCAGGCGGCGGCGGACGGCGAGGTCGTGGGCGGTCGTGCTGCCGCCCTCCGGGGGGCGCGGCCCGGTACCGGGCAGCCGGGCGAGCAGGCGGGCGAGCAGGCGGGGTGCCCGGCCGGGGGTGCGGCGGTCGGTCGGGCGCGGGTGCGGGTGCGGCAGCGGGGAGGGCGGGGCTGCCGGGGTGTGCGTAGGGGTGCCGGTTCCGGTGCCGGGGGGTGCGCCCGCGCCGCGGGCCGGGCCGGGGGCCGTAGCTCCTCCCGTGCCCGCGCCCGGTGTCGTACCTCCGCCGGTGCTCATGCGGGCGACCCCCTCAGCAGCCGTCCGCAGTCGCCCCCGCAGTAGACGGAGTCGGCCGGGCCGAGCCAGCGGCAGTCCGGGCACTCGACGAGCCCGTCGGGACGGACCGGGACGCCGGGCTCGGCGGAACCGGGCGGGGCACCGCCGCCGGTGTGCGGCCCGCTCGGACGGGGCCGGGCCGGCGGGACGGGCGTCGGCGGTTCCGGTGGGGTCGTCAGGGCGCTGGACAGGATCAGGTGCTGCCAGTCGACGTCCTTCAGGCCGTCGCGCACCCGGCCGGTGCCGGGCGCGGTCTCGATCAGCCGGAGCGCGCCGAGCAGCTGGGCGTCGCCCAGTTCGCCGGCCAGGGCGAGGGCGCGGGCGAGTTCGCGGTCCGCGGTGTCGCGGCCGTCCGTGCCGCGCAGCCAGGCCCGGTAGGCGTGGGCGACGGCGGCGCCGGCCTGCTGGTACAGCTCGTGCCGGCGGACGCCGGGATGCCGGCGGGAGGCATCGAGCGGGTTGTCGGTCCAGCGCACCAGGACGGGCTGCGGTGCGGGCAGCCGTACCGGCCGGCCGAAGTCGGGTACGACGATCTCGACGGCGGCCAGCTGGAGGTCCTCGCCGGTCTCGCGGCCGGTCGGGTCGGCGGTGAGGACGACCTGGAAGTGCCGTACCTCCTCGCCCCAGGCGCGGGTGACGTACTCGGCGCCGCGTCCGCCGGGGCCGGCCGGGACGGGGGGCAGTTCCTGCTCGTTCGGCACGACCTGTTTGACCTGGCGGATCACCGTGCCCGGGGTGGGGGTGAGCCGGATGCGCAGTTCCGGTACCGCCGTGCCGAGCAGTCCGGCGACCAACTCCTCGTAGGCAGAGGTGAGTTCGGATTCGGCACGGACGGCGCGGGCGCGGCCGTGCAGCCGCCGGGTGATGCGCAGCAGCAGTTCGGCGTCCCAGTCGTCGCCGATGCCCCAGGCGTCGCAGACGAACCGGCCCTCGCAGGCGTCGAGGGCGGTGTCCAGGGCCATGGCGGCCCGGTGGTCGTGTTCGTTGCGCCCGTCGGTGAGCAGCAGAACGTGTTTGACCGGGGCGGGCTGGTCCTTGAGGAGCCGGCGGGCGAGGTCGAGCCAGGTGCCGATGGCGGTGCCGCCGTCCGCGTCCAGGATCCGTACGGCCCGTTCGGCGGCCTCGCGTTCGGCGGCCCCGGCGACGGCGAGTACGGCGCTGCCTGGCCCGGGGTGGACCAGGGTGGCGTCGAACCGGCCGGAGAGTACGGCGAACGCGGTGCCGTCGGGCAGCATCCGGACCGCCGCGACGGTGGCGTCCTTGGCGGCGTGCAGTTTGGCGGCGGGGTGGAGCATGGAGCGGGAGGTGTCGACGATCAGCACCTCGGCGAGGGCGGGCCCGGTGCCGGGCACGGGCGCGCCGGTGCGTCCCGGGCCGCCCCGGCCGCCCCTGACCCCGATCTCCAGGATGGCGTGCATCTCCCGGTCCGGGTGCCGCCCGGCCGGGTCCGGCGCGACCGGCAGTTCCTTCTGCTGGCCGACCGCGAGGGTCACCTCGGTCTCCTCGGCCACGGTCATCGCTGCCTCTTCCCAAGTGGAGGTGGTCCCCTCCGGGCGTGGTGCTCCCGGAGGGCCGTACGGGGTCAGAACGTCGTCATCGGCCGGACCGCGTGGGCCAGGTCGAGGAGCCGGCCGTGTTCCCCGGCGGTGCGGGCCTGGGCGGCCAGCTGCCGGAAGGACTGCTCCAGCCGGGTGCGCAGGCCGTCCTCGTCCCCGGCTCCGAGGAGGTCCCCGGCGGGGAAGTCGGGTCCCCAGCCCGGGGCGGGCCGGCCGTGCAGGGTGTTCTCGCGGACCTCGGCGACCAGCCGGGCCCGGGACTCGCCGTTCGCGGCGCCGCCGTCCAGGCGCAGTCCGGGCAGCCGCCGGGCCGCGTCCCGCAGCCCGGCCGGGGTGGGCGGCCGGCCGTGCAGGATGCCGGCACGGATGCGGACGGCCGCGATGCGGGCGGCGTCGTAGTGCCGGGAGGTGGCGGGGACCTCATCGAGGACGTGTACGGCGGCGTCCCGGTCGCCGCCGGCCAGGTGGCCGCGGGCCAGGCCGAACGCGGCGGCGGTGTGCGCGGAGTCCCGTTTCCAGACCGCCTCGTAGTAGCGCATGGCCCGGGCCGGGCGGCCGCCGTCGGCGGATGCGGCGCCGGTGTGTTCGGCGCAGTAGCCGAGGGCGAGCTTGGGCACGTACTCGCCGGGCAGGGCGCGGTAGACGGCGTCGAAGCGGGCGCCGGCCGGCTCCACCTCGCCCTTGCTGAGGTGCAGGACGCCGTGGTGCCAGGCGATCCGCCAGTCGTGGGCGGCGCGTTCGCCGAGCTGGGTCTCGGCCTCGGCGAGCCAGCTCTCCGCCGCCTGCTGCTCGCCCTTCCTGAGGTAGGCCCGGCACAGCCACAGCGCGGTCTCGGGGGTGCCGAGGCGGGATTCGCGGGGCCACTGCCGGGCGACCCGGTCGGGGGCGTCGGGCGGGAAGGTGTCCAGCAGCAGGGCGGCGCCGTCGTCGGGGTCGGGGACCGGGTCGGGCAGGGCGCCGGCCACCTCGGCGGCGGCGGGCGGGGAGACGTCCAGGCCGGCGGGGTGTCCGCCGGGGCGGGCGGTCCAGTGGTCCAGGGCGGGGATGGCGCCGAGTCCGGCGTCGAGGCTGGCGCCGGTGGCGCGGAACCGGGTGGAACTCTCCGGCAGCTGCTCGCCGAACTGCAGCGAGCGGAACTCGCGGAGCACTTCCCACAGTTGGCGAGACATCTCGGCCGCCGAGCGGAACCGGGCGCGGGGTTCGGCGTGGGTGGCGCGGGCGATGAGGCGGCGGAAGGAGTCGGGGGCGAGGCCGCGGGCGGGTTCGGTGCCGCGGGCCAGGGCCTGGAGGGTCATGCCGACGGTGTAGAGGTCGCTGTCGACGTGCCAGCCGCGCCGGTCGATCTCCTCCGGGGGCGGCGCGAAGCCGGCCGTGTAGACGTAGGCGGAGGTGCGGTCGCCGATGGCGCGGACGGCGCCGAGGTCGATGACCTTGACGGCCCGGCCGAAGTGGATGACGTTGGCGGGCTTCATGTCGCAGTAGAGCAGGCCGCGTTCGTGCATGTACTGCAGGGCGCCGAGGATCTTGCAGCCGTAGGTGAGGACGTGGTCGAGGCGGGGGCGGCCGTGGAAGATCCGTTCGGCGTCGTCGGCGTCGAAGAGCTGCTGCAGGGAGCGGCCGCCGATGTAGTCCATGACCAGGTAACCGGTGGGCGAGCGGCCGGCGGCCTGGTGTTCGGCGTAGGTGATGATCCGGACGATGTCGGGGTGGTGCAGGTCGGTGAGGGACCGGCGTTCCTCGACGGCGGTGCGGCGGGCGAGGGCGTCGTGCATGTTGATCTGGCCCTTGAGGACGACCCGGTGGCCGTCGGCGCGGGTGTCCTCGGCGAGGTACACCCAGCCGAGGCCGCCGTGGGCGAGGCAGCCGAGGACCTTGTAGTGGTCGGCGACGACGTCGCCCTTGGCGAGCTGGGGCAGGAAGGAGTAGGGCGTGCCGCAGCGGGGGCAGCGGCCGGTGGCGCGGGCGGGCTGGCCGCCGTAGCCGATGCCGATGGTCATGGTGCAGCCGTCGGCGCCGCAGCGGCGGCCGCCGGTGGGCGGGCGGGGGTCCTCGACGAGCACGTCGTCGGGGACGGGGATCTCGGGCAGGACGACCAGCCCGTGCTGGTCGAGTTCGCCGATCCCGGCCACGGCGTGCACGGCGGCGGGACCGGGGGCCTCCTCGTCGGTGCGGGCCGGGGGCCGGGCCCGGGGCGCGGCGTGCGGCTCGGCGTGCCGGTGACCGCAGGTGTCGCAGTAGCCGGTCCCCATGATGCGCCCCGCACAGCCGGGCCGCAGACACGAGCTCACGGGGCGCCCTCCTCTCCGGGTGCGGTGCGGGGGATCACGGGACTCCCTCCGCCGAGAACGCGAGGCATGGTCTCTTGAGGCTTCTCCCCGGGTGCGGTGCCACGGTTCACCGGGCGCCCTCCTCTCCGGACGCGGTCGCGGTGGTGGAGCAGAAGCCGACGAACCGTTCGGCGGCGGTCTCGGCCCGCTCGATGTCGCAGGGGGTCTGCCGCAGCAGTGACATGGCGTGTTCGTAGAGCCGGTACGCGGCCATGACCCGGTCGCCGTGCGCCGCGGCCCGCTGCCGGCACAGCGGCCACTCGGCACCGACGCGGCCGAGGAGTTCCTCGCGGCGGCGCAGCCGGTCGTCGAGCAGGCCGATGGCCGTCTCCAGGCGCCGCCGGCGGCGGCCGGCGGCCGCCTCGAAGGTGAACAGCAGGCCGGCCCGGGCGGGTTCGTGTTCCTGGCCGGGGGCGTGGGCGATCCAGGCGCGCAGCATCCGGGTGCGCCGTACGCCGGCCTCGGCCTGGTCGAGCAGCGCGCGGCTGCCGGCCGCGGGCAGCACCCGGTGCCGACGGTCCTCCAGCGCCGGGCCCAACTCGTCCGAGATGCGGTCGAGTTCGGCGTGCAGACGGGTCCAGCGGTCGCGCAGCGGGCGGTGCACGAGGGTGTCGGCGGCCCGGGTGGCGGGCTCGCCCGGCCGGCGGAACGCGAGCAGCAGCCGGGCGCCCTGGCGGGCGAGCCGGTCCAGCAGGGCGAGCAGGGCGTCGGGTTCGGCGGCCTGGTCCACGGCGACGAGCACGGCGGTGAGCGGGACGCGCAGCGCGCCGAGCCGTTCGGGCCGGGGGTCGTCGCGGATGCCGAGGCGTTCGGCGATGCGGTCCATGACCTCGGCGGCTGTCAGTCCCTTGACGTCCAGGGCGAGGTCGTGGGCGCCGGCGGGAGGCACGGTCTCGGGCGGGTCGTGGCTGACGGCGCTGGTGTTGCGGTGGGTGCGCAGTTCGCGGTCGGCGAGGGTGACGGCCCGCTGCAGGGTCCATGCGCGGTCGCCGCGGGCGGGGACGACGGTGACGAGCACCGGCCAGCCCTCGCCGCGGAACCAGGAGGCGAGTTCGGTGGCGAAGGGGACGTCGAGCCGGCCGGCGGCGGGGCCGGTGCCGGTGCGCAGCCGGGGGTCGACGGCCTCGGCGCCGTCGGTCCAGGCGGCGACCTGCGGCAGATGGCTGATGATGGTCTCGGTGGGGCTCATGTAGCTGAAGACGGACCCCGGCCCCTCGTCCACGCTCAGGACGATGCCGATGACCTGGTCGGTGGCGTGGTCGACGACACCGCCGCCACTGAAGCCGGGGGCGGCGAGTTCGCCGGGGCTGAGCGGGCGCAGCTGGACCTGGCTGTCCCGGCCGCGGGCGGCGACCAGGGTGGCGCCGTGCCAGCGTCCGCCGTCGTCGCCGTCCGGGAAGCCGTACATGCTGACGGGTCCGTGCGGGGCGGCGAGCCGGTAGAGCCGGGTGGTGTGTGCGGCGGGCAGCGGTGCGGCCAGGCGGAGCAGGGCGAGGTCGCCGCTGCGGTCGCCGAAGGCGTCCTCGTTCTGGGGCACGTGTTCCTCGGGCCGGACGGTGGCGGCCACGGCGTCCAGGCCGGGGACGCCGACGAGGCGGACGGTGTAGCGGTGGCCGGGGCCGACGACATGGCCGGCGGTGAGGACGCACTCGGGGGCGAGGAGGACGCCCGCGCCGAGGACACGCCCGTCCGGTGTCTCGATGCGGGCGATCCAGGGCGGTGTCCGTAAGCGCGATGCGACGACTCGCTCCCCCGTGCGCGTCATGGTCCCGAGGTTACTCCGCGTACCCGCTCGGTACTACTGGTGTGCACGGGAACGATGCGGACGACTGGGTTCACCGGCCCAAGAAATTCGAACACGCGAACTATACACGCGGTGTATAGTCCCGGCATGCCTCTTTCGACCGACACGATCCCGACGCCTGCGCACGCGACCGGGAAGATGCGCACAACGGGCCGCAGGTTCCGCGGATGGGCGCTCGCTTCCGCCGCGGCCTGCCTGGCGCTGACCCTGACCGGCTGCGCCGAGGTCGACACGACCGCGCCGAGCACCGCACGCGCCGAGGCGGCGCACGGGGCGCCGGCCAGGTTCGGCACCGTCGACTGCCGCGAGGCCAAGTGCATCGCGCTCACCTTCGACGCGGGCCCCAGCGAGAACTCGGCGCGGCTGCTGGACATCCTGAAGGAGAAGAAGGTCCCGGCCACCTTCTTCCTGCTCGGCAAGCGGCACATCGAGAAGTATCCGGAGCTGGTGAAGCGGATGGCGGCCGAGGGGCACGAGGTGGCGAGCCACACCTGGGACCACAAGATCCTCACCCGGATATCCGACGCGGAGATACGCGAGGAACTGAAGCGGCCGGACGACGCGATCGAACGGCTCACCGGGCGCAAGCCGACGCTGATGCGCCCGCCGCAGGGCCGTACCGATGCCGATGTGCACCGGATCAGCAAGGAGCTGGGCCTGGCGGAGGTGCTGTGGAGCGTGACCGCCAAGGACTACACGACCGACGACTCGGCGCTCATCACCAAGCGCGTCCTCGACCAGTCGTCCCGGGACGGGATCATCCTGCTGCACGACATCTATCCCGGGACCGTGCCGGCCGTGCCCGGCATCATCGACGCGCTGAAGGCGCGCGGCTACGTGTTCGTGACGGTCCCCCAGCTGCTGGCGCCCGGACGGGCGGAACCCGGCAAGGTGTACCGCCCGTAGCCGCGCGGGCCGTTCAGAACACCACCGTCCAGCCCTCGCGGGCGGCCTGTTCGGCGGTGTAGGAGACGCCGTGGACCTTCAGGCCGGCCGCGTCCAGGAGGGACAGTTCCCCGCCGTGGTCGCCGAGTCGGGCGTCGGGGCCGAGCGGCACGGTGAGGCAGGCGCCGGGCGCGAGCGGGCCGGCGGCCTGGACCGGCGCCCCGTGGCCGAGGCGTCCGACGACGCGCCAGCCGGTCAGGTCGACGGGGTCCGCCGAGGCGTTCAGCAGGGTGACGGTCTCCGCGCCGGGAGCGGGGCCGGTCGCGTTGACCAGCGCCGCGACGATCCGCACCGGCTGCACGGCGGGCGTGGGACGGGTGCCGTCGACGTGCTCCAGGGTGTGCCCGGTGGTGTCGTCGGTGTGCCAGGACTGGCTCTGGAAGGCCAGGAAGATGCCGACCCAGCGGGACTGGCCGGGGAAGCGCAGCAGGAATCCGCCGTCCTGCCACACGCCGTCGTCGCCGCGGAACCGGCGGCTGTTGCCCTGGTTCATGTGGACGTCGTGCACGCCGTTGCCGGGCAGGAACCCGAACACCTTGTCCTTGACGCCGGGTTCGGGACCGAAGCGGGAGCCGAAGACGTACAGCCGCGCCGCCGGGTCGGCCACCGCGCGCTGTACGTAGTGGTCGAGGAGGTCGGCGAGGTCGTTGTCGGGGCCGGCGACGTCCGGCGGGAGCGAGCGCATCCCGGCCGGGTCGAAGAGGTTGCCGCGCACGAAGTCGAGGTTCGGGCCGCCGGGGCCGGACGGCAGGGTGTTCCAGCCGCTGGACAGCTCCTCCAGGCGGGCGGTCAGCGGGTGCCGGAAGTCGTCGGCGACCAGGTAGAGCAGCTCGGAGGGGTGCTCCTGCGACAGTACGTTGACCGCCGCGCGGTAGTGCGTGCCCTGGTCGTCCGTGAGGTGGATCTGGTAGTGCGGCGTGTGGGTCGCGCCCTCGCGCCGGGTGGCGACGGCGCGGGCGATCAGGACGCCGTAGGTCTTCAGCGGCATGTTGGATCAACTCCCCCGTACGGCAGGCGTGTTGCCCGGCCTGGCAGGAAGACTGGAAGCGGGATGTGTGTCGTGCCGCGCCGCGCACCGACGGTTCCAGGATACGTCCGCCCGCCTCCACCTGCTACGCGGACGGCGCGTGAACACGCCGGTGACCGGCGCGCATTGCCTACGATCGTGCCGTGCCCGCCATCTCTTTCGAACGTACGGCGCCCCTCCCGCCCGAGGAGGCCTGGCGCCGGCTCACGGACTGGCCCCGCCATGCCGACGCGGTACCGCTGACCCGGATCGAGGTGCTCACGCCCCCGCCGACCCGCGAGGGCACGCGCTTCGTGGCCAGGTCGGGGGTCGGGCCACTCGCCCTGGACGACGTCATGGAGGTGACGGTCTGGCGCCCGCCGGCCGGCGAGGAGCCCGGCCTGTGCCGCCTGGAGAAACGCGGCCGCGTGATCCTCGGCTGGGCCGAGATCGAGGTCCACCCCGGACCCGGGGGCCACAGCCGTGTGGTGTGGCGCGAGGAACTACGGGTCCGCTTCCTGCCCTCCGCCCTCGACCCCGCCCTGAAGTCCGCCTCCCACCACCTGTTCGGACGCGCAGCCGACCACCTGCTCAGACGGGGCTGAACCAGCGGGTGGGACGGGGGCCGGGCCGGTGGGGCGGGGGCCGGGCGGGCGGGGCCCGGGGGACTGGGCGGGCGCGGCCCGGGAGCCAGTCGGGCGCGGCCGGGGGCCGGTCAGGCAGGGCCAGGATGCCGGGCGGGCGTGACCCGGGGGCCAGGCGGCGTGACCCGGAGGGCCGGGCGGGCGCGGCCCGGGAGACCGGGCGGGCGCGGCCCGGGAGACCGGGCGGGCGCGTCCCGGGAGCCAGTCGAGCGGAGCCAGGGGCCGGACAGGCAGGGCCAGGATGCCGAGCGGGCACGGCCCGGAGGGCCGGGCGGAGCGCGGCCC